>JAHQVZ010000215.1 GCA_019634055.1 Leptolyngbyaceae cyanobacterium MAG.088 | reverse complement strand
GATGGATATCAGCTTTTGGCATGGTTCTATTCCGGTAGTGAAATAATTTAAGAGATCAGCAGAAGCTTAACGCTTGGAGAACTGAGAGGCCTTACGCGCTTTCTTAAGGCCGTACTTCTTACGTTCTTTGCAACGAGGGTCTCGAGTCAGATAGCCTTCAATTTTCAAAGGTCCACGATTGGCAGGATCTAATTCACACAAAGCACGAGCAACGCCAAGCTTAATGGCATCGGCTTGCCCAGTTAGCCCACCCCCGCGAACATTGACTAAGACATCGTAGTCAGATTCAAGGCCAAGCGTTTCCAGCGGCGCTTTAGTGGCTGCCATATAAGCAGCATTGTTTTGAAGATGGTCGGTGCCTGGTTTACCGTTAACGACTAATTTGCCATCACCTGGTACCAGACGTACTCGAGCCACTGCTGCCTTACGGCGACCAGTGCCCCAGTAAACAACGCGATCGGACTGTCCTTCTGACATAACAATTATGATCTCCTGAGAAGTATTACTTGTTTAAATGACTCGTTGTAATGAATGCCAAACTGATGACTAAATGCCGAGTTCTTCAGGCTGCTGAGCTGCGTGGGGATGCTCAGCACCAGCATAAACTTTTAGATTGGTAAATAGCTTACGTCCGAGAGCATTCTTAGGCAGCATGCCCTTGACAGCTTTCTCAATAATGCGTTCGGGAATACGATTTTGCAGTTGTTCAAAGGTTTCAACTTTCATTCCACCAGGACGACCAGAATGGCGACGATAAAGTTTTTGCTGACGCTTTCTCCCCGTAACATCAACCTTTTCGGCGTTAATCACAATCACAAAATCGCCGGTATCCATATTTGGGGTGAATGTGGGCTTATTCTTGCCACGTAGAATACTGGCAATTTCTGTGGCTAGACGACCAAGCCGCTTGTCGGTCGCATCGACAACGTACCATTTCTTATCTATATCTTGGACAGGGGGAATGTAGGTCTTAAACATGCTTAGGCTCTGATATCAACGAACTGGATGAAAGGTAGCTGTTTTAGTCATGGGGCTTAGATTATAAACGTGTTGAGAATATCTCAACGAGATTGCCCACAGCAATCTAAACAGCCAAATTTTCTGGGGTGGAATGCAACGTTAGCTGGGGTTGGGTGTCAAACCAAGCCTCCGGCGCAAAGGGGAAATGTTGGTAACCTACCCGCAACAAGCAAAGGCCTCGGGCAGGTGCGGCATGCTTAACCAAGTCACGACGCCCTGACTGCCAAAGATCAGTAAAGGCAGCAGGGGTTAAACGGCGTCGCCCCACACTCACAAGCAAACCCATCACCAGGCGCACCATGCCGTAGAGAAATCCGGCAGCCTGCAGCTCAACCTGAACAAACGGCCCACAGCGAGAACATTCAGCCGCTTGCAACTCAACCCACGAATGGGCACGACTAGATCCCGCGCGGTGAAACGCAGTTAGCTCATGATAACCCACCATGGGGGTTAATGCCGACTGCATTAACTGATCATCTAGAGGTTCATGGTAGAAGTGCCACGTATAGGGCCGAACAAAGAGATTAGGGTAGGCATCGGTGTAGATAGTGTATCGATACCGTCGCCATTGTGCCGAATATTGGGCATGCCAATCATCGGGTACCTGAGCCGCAGACCGGATCACGATGTCTTCGCATAGTCGATGATTAAGGATAGATGCCCAACGATAGGCTGGAATTACCTTAGGGGCATCGAAATGGGCCACCTGGGCGGCGGCGTGGACTCCTGTATCAGTACGTCCTGCCCCATGGATAGTGATGTGATAACCCAATAATGCCGAGATTGCTGCTTCAATCTCGGCCTGTACCGTACGCTTTTCCGGTTGACGTTGCCATCCGTAAAAATGAGTGCCCTGATATTGAATAACGATGGCGACCCGTTGGGTGCCTTGATTCGCTTCAGGGACAGCTTGGAGCTGTTTTGCAGGCGTACGGTTGGCCATCAAAGACTAGGTGAGTTCAATAATGGCCATAGTTGAGTTATCGCCTCGGCGGCTGACCGTACGCACAATTCGGGTGTAACCACCTTGGCGTTCGGCATAGCGAGACGGTGCCTGTTCAAACAAGGCATGAACAAGATCTTTGTCATACATGTACCCCATGGCTCGACGACGAGCTGCAAGAGATCCCTCTTTAGCCAGGGTGATCATACGATCGGCTTCGGAACGAACGGCTTTAGCCCGAGTTAGGGTAGTTTTGATCCGACCATGGCGAATTAGCTCGGTGGTGAGCGATCGCAATAAGGCACGGCGCTGATCAGCAGGCTTACTCAAATGGGGTGTACGGCGGCGATGGCGCATGGGACCTCCTCTGTTGGCGCTATAGACAAGAAAAAACCGAAGCCAGAGGCTTCGGAGGGATGGCCTGAATCAAATCCAGGCCCAAAATCACGGCGTTAAGATGACTTGGCCGGTTTTTCGATGGGTAAGGTGATGCCCAACCGATGTTGTAATGAATCAATAACCTCTTCAGCTGACTTTTGACCGAAGTTTTTGATCTCCAGGAGATCTTCCTGACTGTAATCTAGTAAGTCAGAAACAGAGTTAATCTGTGCACGCTTCAGACAGTTGTAAGCACGTACAGATAGTTGCAACTCTTCAATGGGGATTTGATACGTAGTATCTTCCTCTTTGACATCTTCGTCCCGCTTAGGCTCAAGGGTGACATCTTTGAGAGGACTAAACAAATCAACCAAAATATCAGCTGCCTGACTCATGGCCTGTTGGGGCGTGAGACTGCCGTTGGTATTCACTTCCATAAGTAACCGATCTTTGGGTTGATCAGCCCCTACAATAGTCTCTTCAACCGAGTAATTGACCTTGCGCACAGGCATGAAGATGGCATCGATCTGCATGAAATCCAGGGCAGTTGCCTCATCTCGATAGTTTCTAACAGACCGATAGCCACGGCCATTCTCTACCCGGAATTCCATCTCAAGCGTATAGCCTTGAGCAACGGATGCAATGTAGTGGTCGGGGTTAATGAGCTCAACTTCAGCGGGCAGTTCAAAGTGTGCCGCTGTAACCGATGATGGCCCCTGTACCGCTAAACGACCAATTTGTGGCTGATTAGTATAGGTCTTAAGAACAACCTCCTTAAGGTTGAGGATAATATCTAGAACATCCTCACGAACGCCTGGGATAGTCGCAAACTCGTGATTAGCTCCTGCTATCCGCACAGCAGTAATGGCTGCACCCTCTAAATTAGAGAGTAGTACTCGTCTTAAAGCATTGCCTACGGTAATACCCTGACTTCGTTCAAGGGGTTCGATGACAAAACGACTAAATTGACTCTGATCGTCATCGACAATAGATTCTACGCATTCAACTTGAAACTGTCCCACTACAGTGACCTCTCTTCAATAGCTATTGCCTGTTGGCTTATCTTTTAGCTGATAGGTAGCAACTTATTAAACGCGGCGACGCTTTGGCGGGCGGCAACCATTGTGGGGAATGGGCGTCACATCTCTAATTAAGGTGATTTCCAACCCAGCCCCTTGCAGAGCACGAATGGCAGTTTCACGACCAGCACCGGGGCCACTTACCATCACCTCAACCTGACGCATTCCTTGATCCATCGCTCGGCGTGCAGCACTATCGGCAGCAGTCTGAGCAGCAAAGGGAGTTCCCTTCTTAGCACCCTTAAAGCCACTAGAACCAGCTGATGCCCAGGAAACAGCATCCCCCTTGGTATCTGTAATAGTCACGATGGTGTTATTGAATGTTGATTGAATGTGGACAACACCATTGGGTACGTTCTTTCTTGGTTTGCGTCCACCCGCGCGCTTGACGCCTTTTGCCATAGTTCGTGTATTCCGAAAACGTTAACTCTTCAAAAACTTGTCTACTTACTTATTGATCAGCTTGATCAGCGATTAGCCGGTCAATATATTGTTTTGTTAAATACTTTCCCTGTTTTATCACGCATGACCCAATTGGCAACCCTATATAAAGATCACCTGCAGATTGCCCTACAAAGGCCCATCTGTATAGACCTTACTTCTTACCAGGTTTTTTCTTGCCCGCAATGGCTAATCGCTTACCGCGACGAGTACGAGCATTAGTACGAGTACGCTGACCGCGTACAGGTAACCCCATCCGGTGACGACGTCCCCGATAGCAACCAATATCCATCAGTCGCTTAATGTTCATACTTTCCCAACGTCTCAGATCCCCTTCGATCTGATAGTCGTTTTCAACAACTTCGCGAAGTTTGGCGACATCACTATCGACTAAATCCTTAACGCGAATATCGGCATTGACCCCAGTCTTTGCCAAAATTTCTTTTGATCGGCTCAGACCAATACCGTAAATGTAGGTTAAACCAATTTCAATGCGCTTATCCCTTGGTAGGTCAACGCCTGCAATACGTGCCACCGTGCTTTCTCCCTAGTTTGCTGTCGTGCGGTTATATCGGCACTGACAAGTCAGTGGGCAACCGCTAAATGGAATATGAAATAAATCGTTAAACTGGTTACAGTGATTAGCCCTGACGTTGCTTATGCTTAGGGTTAGAACAAATCACCATAACTCGACCGCGCCGACGGATCACCCGGCACTTGTCGCACATCTTCTTGACGGATGCCCGTACTTTCATGCTGAAAATGTAATAAAATTTGCCTACAGAAGTGTGATTCTAGCAAAAAGCTTAACAAGTGGTCAATTAATTTTTATTGCGAATAGTGGATATGGTTTTAGGTTGCTTGTTAATTGATGGCGACTTTTTGGATTAAGTAGTAAAAAAACCTCGCTCTGAGAAGGTCGCGAGGTTTTCGATTAGCTTTTATCAGTTGTGTCTTTATGCGGCTTCTCTGCGAAGGGCTGCTTCAACTTGTTTAAATTCCTGCTCAAGCCGCTTTTTGAGTTTTTCAGGGATGGGACGGTTTGGATAAGAGCTATAGTGCCCTGCTAGAGAATTTAATGCTGTTTGCATGGTGGCAAAGGAGCTTAAGCTGGATGCTGACGCGGATCGGCGGTAGCGGGCTGAAAAAGAATTTATCTGCTGCCTAGCTTGGGCTCTAGTCTCGGGAAGGTTGGGAGCATCTGCAGGTAGTTCGATAACAGTTCTGAGGGTTTCTACGACTGCTATTGTGTCTTGGCGATAGTTGCCACTGAGGCCGTCAGCTCCCATGCCATCTCCACCACAGCCCGTGAGACCTAGTACGGCTACTAGGGTAAAGGCGAGCAAACGAGACAAGATACGTTTCATAGATTTATTCCCAATTACAGATGGCTCTAAATGGTGTGCCTGGCCCCTGAGCCTTTGGTGATTATCTTATCTGAATGGGGTACGTAGGAGAACTTTTGGCAAGTAGAGCGGTCATGGCTAGGCAGGAAAAATCCTGAGTCGACGGTTAGGCTCGTCGCCAAAGCTTAAGGACTTAAGGCGGTAGTGTTCAGCAAGTTCATGCTGCATTTTTCGAATTTTGGCAGACCGTGGCAGTAGCTCGACGGGCTGTCCTTTGGGAATGACAATTTGTTCGACGGCCAATCTTGCTTCTTCAAGGGCTTCGAGTTCGTCGTCTTCGCCTTGGCGGGTGAAGAGCGATAGGTCAATAGCTGCGGCCTGATCTCTGGGATCAATGTCTAGCAATCGCTGTAGGGCTCGGGTGATTTGTGGAATGGTATTAGACTTGACCGTGTAAATAGGAAGCTGGCGGGATTTTGCTAGGGTTTTAAGTTTGGAATGATTCCGCACATGCGATCGCAATGCCAATACTGCTTGGGCTACCCCGAGTTCTTTTGTAATTGACACCGGTAGTTTAAGGGTGTCAATTACATGATGCAGCTGCTCGCGGCTAATGCCATAGGGATAAATGGAGACCAACTCTTCTCCATTGGGCCCCACCGGTGTGGATAATTCTAAGTCGGCTGTATCTAGCTGGCGATCTAGCAGCGCTTGAAAATCATCATTAGCGTCAGACAATGGCAGCGGCGTTGGCGATGTGGGTGCACCATGGCGAGAAGATCGTGGCGCAACCGGTTCCATCTGACCCGCCTCGCGCCAACCCCGTTGCGTCCGTCGTTTGGTCCGTCTCTGGCTGACAACGTCCGGCAGTTCATGGGTAATCAAGACTTTGCCGTTATCGCCCACGGTTCGTATCTGAGTTTCTGGTATTCGTCCCCGCAATAGATGATCAACGGTAGTAGCCACATCTTCGTGGACGACCCATCGCTGCCGTTCGAGCATTTCGATGGCCATGTCGAATGTCGGGGGGGCTTTGCGCTCCAATACACTCTTTTGGCTACCCCGACGACGGGCTTCATCGTCTCCTAAGGTGACCGTCTGAATCCCGCCAATCAGGTCTGCCAGGGTGGGGTTTTTAATCAGGTTTTCTAGCTGATTGCCATGGGCTGTGCCGACTAGCTGTACCCCTCTTTCCGCAATCGTTCTAGCGGCTAGGGCTTCTAGTTCGGTGCCGATTTCATCAATGATGATGACCTCGGGCGTATGGTTTTCCACCGCTTCAATCATGACCTGATGCTGTTGTTCTGGGCGAGCGACTTGCATGCGACGGGCCCGACCAATGGCGGGATGAGGGATATCACCATCCCCTGCAATTTCATTAGATGTGTCGATAATCACCACGCGTTTATTGAGGTCATCGGCAAGTACGCGGGCAATTTCCCTCAGTGCTGTTGTTTTTCCGACGCCGGGGCGACCCAGCAATAAAATTGACTGACCGGCTTCCACCAGGTCGCGGATCATTTCTACGGTGCCAAAGACGGCTCGACCCACACGGCAAGTGAGACCGATAATGGTACCCGCTCGATTCCGCATGGCGCTGATGCGGTGAAGCGTTTTTTCGATGCCGGCCCGATTGTCACCGCCAAATGTTCCCACCCGTTCGATGCAGTACTCTAAATCTTGCTTAGAGATCACTTGCTCTGCGAGAAACTCTGCTTGTCCTGGAAATCGAGCTTCAGGTCGTCTCCCTAAATCTAGAATCACCTCAATTAACTGAGACTGTTTAGGATGGTTGCTCAAGGGTTGACGGAGCTCAGCCGGTAAGATGCTGAGCAACTGCTCCAAATCGTCATGAATTGGAGGGTTGCTGCCAGGTAATGCAGCAGTCGATTCAGGCGCGGAGTTATATTCGTCTGAACGAGCCATAAATTGGGAAACTAAACAGAGAGAGAGCTGATTAATCGGTATAAAGGGCGGTTTTAGAGCAGCTTAACCGTAGATGCTGCTGCCTGTTGTGCCTTATGGAGGGACGTTAGCAACTGAGGTTTGTGTGGCGCAATTAGACTGGTTTGAGAGTTGAGCCATACTGCTGTCTGCTTTAATCTGGCTGACTAATGCTTGGGCTAAACGAACCTGTTGGCACAGGTGTTCAGGCTGATTTTCGAGATGACTATCCCCTGGGTTAATTAGTCTGCGCGCGTAGCTGCCGTAGGCAATTCCATGAATGCCGTGGCTTTTGGTCTGATGGTTACTAGCGGAGCTATCAGAAGACTTGAGCAGGTTGAGCGATCGCAACTTAGTCACCGTATAGTCATTCGTCCCGCCCGCTAGTTGAACATAACCAGGTAAACGGGCGTTTAAGACTTTTTCGGCTAATCGAATTGTGGCAAGGGTGGTTCCTTTGCCAATATCACCGCTCATCGAACGACCGTCTGTCTGCCATAACAGTTGGTTTGGTTTAGGGATCATGAGCTCATATAGCTGCGCTAGATAGCCGATAATGGCATTACTTTTAGGCTCACTATCGGGGCAGCTAATGGCTACTAGCTGGAGCTGAGAAATGTAAGGGGCTAATTGTTGCCAAAGGTTTTGAAACTTATCCTGTCGACCCATTTGAGTGTGGATTTCAATGGCATCGATGTAGGGCAAAAGCTGGGGGATAATTTTCCCGGCGGGTACGGTGAAGGATTGTGCTTCTAATAAGCCGTGGGGACACACGGGCAAACAGCGACCGCAGCCGTAACAGCGCTCAGTAATGATGCCAATATCAGCAATTGTGGCCTCTGCTGCTGGTGATAGTCGCAATATGGCATCAGCTGGGCACACCAGTTCGCAGGGACGAGGACAATCGGTTGGGCAGCTTTGAGGATCAAACCAAGCCTTTCGAAAATGGGGATCTTGTCCGTCGTTAAAGCTCACCATCAACCATGGAAGATGCCTCCTGGCAGTTGGGGCAATAACTCGTGATGCATTAATTCCTTCAGTCGCCGCCTGAACAACCGCTAAATCAGCTGCCACATCAATACAATCTGCCCCTGCAAGACTATAAACCAGGGACAAATTGCGAATTTTTGAGACATCTTGATAGCTAGCACCACAAATAAGCTTGAACCATTGGCCATGCTTTAAGGCATCTAGCGGATTTAAGGGAATAGCCACCCACTTATGCTGTCGCTTTGCAAATTACTTTACAGTTAGCTTAGAACAAATGTTCTTGAGTTGACCAGGTTTCCACTCAAAAACCCTATCTAGGCAGACTGCACGGCGTCCTTGAGTGGAAACCACTTAAAGGAGCGGTCACCGCCTAGTTCAACAACTATTTTAATGCGCGAGTCGGTGGCACAAAGGGCCGTCAAGAATGCCAGTTCCTGGCTCGATAAAATATGGCCTTCAATTAACCAAAGTACAATGCCTTTCATGCCTGTGGCCATACGTTCTAATCGATACCCCAGCACAGGGGGCACAAAGTAGCGATCGCCGACAGCAGCCTGGCCCATGCTTTTTTTACCTAAGTGGGGCGGTCGTACACCATGGATATCGCCTAAATAAGCAGACAAATCCCCCAGGCCACGGGCTGTCATATGCACGCTTTCATAGCCTGCTGCTCGCATGCGTCGCTGATAACGTCCTTCAAAGCCACCTTCCAGCGGTACCCGCACTGCTAGTGCACCATTGCTTTCCAAATCACGAACGAATCGATTGCCTAATACAAGTAATCCCATAGCTTATGCAAACAGTGCCTGTGCCGTTGATTTACTACTTATATATTACGGCTGTTGACCGCCTGCTTTCACAAAACGACAGCCAACCTCTTCAAAGAAAACCCATACACGAGAGTATTTCAAACTAATCTCAAAAAATAATGGACAAGTTCGTCAAATCTCTGTACTATTGTAGACCGCTGCCAAATTAGATACTAGGCGGTATATCTGCTTAAGTCTAGGCATGCCTTTTGTGGCTCAAAGGTTACCAAATAATACATTTACTGTATTGATTATTTGGTGTGCCTTGGCCGGTGACCAGAGTATTCAATCCAAATAAGGTTGAATTTCTAGAGAAGCTGTAGATGCTTTGATGTGTTTGTTTGCTTTTCTAGATGATTTGCCCCCGCTGTGAAAAAACAAGGGGCCTAAAATGCTGGCTGCAAATTATTGCGGACTGGCGGAATGTTTAGGGAGATTGATTGTGTCTGTCGGTATTCTCGGGACAAAGCTGGGAATGACTCAGGTGTTTGATGACGATGGCAATGCTGTGCCTGTAACTGTCATTCAAGCTGGCCCCTGCGTTGTTACCCAAGTCAAAACTCAGCAAACCGATGGCTACTGCGCTGTGCAGCTTGGCTATCAAGAAGTGGCAGAAAAAGCATTGAGTAAGCCTGAGTTAGGTCATCTTAAAAAGTCAGAGGCTCCTAACCTGCGTCATTTACGTGAGTATCGCGTTGATGATAGTTCGACATTTGAGTTAGGACAGACCCTGGCTGCGGATGTTTTTGAGGCTGGTCAACTAGTTGACGTCTCTGGTAAAAGCATTGGTAAGGGATTTTCGGGTAACCAGAAGCGCCATAACTTCAGCCGTGGTCCGATGACCCATGGTTCTAAAAACCATCGCTTGCCAGGTTCTATCGGGCCTGGTACTACACCTGGTCGAGTTTATCCTGGTAAGAAAATGGCGGGTCAGCTAGGTAACGCGCGGGTGACGGTGCGTAAGTTAGCCGTTGTCAAAGTTGATGGTGAACGTAATGTTCTGCTTGTGAAGGGTGCCGTTCCTGGAAAGCCAGGTGCGCTGTTAAACATTGTCCCTGCAAATATTGTTGGCAAGAAATAAGGGGGCTAGGAACTCATCATGGTTGATTGCGTAGTAAAAGATTGGCAAGGTGCTGATGCCGGGACTGCAAGCCTTGATTTAAAAGTGGCTAGCGACGACAATGCTGCCCACATTGTGCATCGTGCCATCGTGCGTCAGATGCACAATTCACGCCAGGGTACGTTGTCTTCAAAGACTCGTTCCGAGGTTCGTGGCGGTGGTCGTAAGCCTTGGCGTCAAAAGGGTACTGGTCGTGCCCGTGCGGGCTCCAATCGTTCTCCCCTATGGCGTGGTGGCGGTGTCATTTTTGGGCCTAAGCCCCGTGACTTTGATGTCAAAATGAACCGCAAAGAGCGTCGTTTAGCTCTGCGCACGGCATTTCAGAGTCGAGTGGATGACATGGTCATTGTGCAGGACTTTGCCGATCAGCTCTCAGCTCCTAAAACAAAGGAAGTTATCTCTGCTATGGAGCGTTGGGGGATTCAGGCTGATCAAAAGGTTTTAATGATTACGGCTGAAAAGAATGAGGTTGTTTATCGCTCCGTCCGGAACGTGGCCAATATCAAACTCATTTTGGCTGCCAACCTAAATGCTTACGACATTGTTTTAGCTGATCGGCTGGTGGTGACTGCTGCTGCTCTCGAAAAAATTCAGGAGGTGTACAGTGCCTAAGGTGATTGAATCTCGGGATCTTCCCGATATTATTCGGAAGCCCCTAATTACTGAAAAAGCGACTTTGAATCTGGAAAATAACCAGTACACCTTCGAAGTAGCTCCCAAAGCAACCAAGCCTGAAATCAAGGCAGCGGTTGAAGCGTTGTTTGATGTCAAGGTGATTGGCATTAGTACGATGAATCCTCCCCGTAAAAAGAAGCGATTGGGTCGTTTTGTGGGCTATAAACCTACCTACAAGCGAGCGGTTGTCACCCTCGCTGAGGGTGATACTATTCCCCTCTTCCCAGATGTTTAGTACCGGCGTTAGCACATCATTAGTTTGCAGATAAAATCATGGGAATTCGTACTTATCGGCCTTTAACTCCAGGTACTCGCGAGCGCAGTGTTTCTGACTTTTCAGAAATCACTCGGAGTAAGCCGGAAAAGAAATTAACGCGCTCTGTTCATCGTGCTAAGGGAAGAAATAATCGGGGTGTGATTACTTGTCGTCACCGTGGTGGTGGTCATAAGCGCCTCTATCGTGTGATCGACTTTAAGCGCAATAAGTTAGATATGACGGCTGAGGTCCTCTCAGTTGAATATGATCCCAATAGAAATGCCCGCATCTCACTGGTTCAATATGAGGATGGTGAGAGGCGTTATATCTTACATCCTGTGGGCTTAGCGGTAGGAGCTACCATTGTTGCTGGTTTGGAGGCTCCCCTGGAAGTTGGTAATGCATTGCCGCTCTACAAGATGCCTTTGGGTACATCTGTTCACAATGTTGAGCTGTATCCCGGACGTGGTGGTCAAATTGTTCGTGCCGCTGGTGCATCTGCCCAGGTGATGGCGAAAGAGGGCGGCTATGTCACCCTTAAGCTGCCCTCCAGTGAAGTGCGGATGGTCCGTCGTGAGTGCTACGCCACAATTGGTCAGGTGGGTAATGTGGAAGCTCGTAATGTCACGCTTGGAAAAGCTGGGCGTAAGCGTTGGATGGGAAGGCGTCCTGAAGTTCGCGGTAGTGTTATGAACCCGGTGGATCACCCCCATGGTGGTGGTGAAGGCCGGGCTCCCATTGGTCGTAGTGGTCCTGTTACTCCTTGGGGTAAGCCAGCACTTGGCTATAAGACTCGAGACAAGAAGAAGTCAAGTACGTCGTTAATTGTTCGTCGTCGTCGTCGATCTTCTAAGCGTGGTCGCGGTGGTCGTGACTCTTAAGTGTCATCCAATTATTCAGATGATGCAGATTATCGATTCTTTTGTTATTCAACCGATTGTTTTTTAGGCTGGCGAAACTATGGCTCGCTCTCTCAAAAAAGGTCCTTTTGTTGCAGATCATCTGCTCAAAAAGATTGAAAAGCTCAATGTTAAAGGAGATAAGCAGGTTATTAAGACCTGGTCTCGTGCTTCTACCATCATTCCTCAGATGATTGGTCATACCATTGCCGTTCATAATGGGCGTCAACATGTGCCTGTATACGTGAGTGAGCAAATGGTGGGGCATAAGTTAGGAGAATTTGCTCCCACGCGAACATTTCGTGGGCATGTCAAGGGTGATAAGAAAGCGCGACGCTAGGGAGGAGGTTAGCCATGGTTGAAATCGATAGTAGTAGTCAAGTTAAATCTGTTGCTCGCTATATCCGTATGTCTCCTCACAAGGTGCGGCGGGTGCTTGATCAGATTCGGGGTCTTTCCTATAGAGAGGCGCTGATTATTCTTGAGTTTATGCCCTACAGGGCCTGTGAGCCTATTCTCAAGGTGCTTCGTTCTGCAGTCGCTAATGCTGAGCACAACAATGGGATGGATCCTGTTGATCTTTATATCAGCGAGGCGTTTGCGGATCAGGGACCTGTTTTAAAGCGGTATCGTCCTCGGGCCCAAGGTCGTGCTTATCAAATTCGTAAGCCGACTTGTCACATTACGATTGCTGTTGCTCCTGGCTCTTCTAGCTAGAACTGTTTTTTCGCTGTTAGCTCTTATAAGGTAAAGATCTGTGGGACAGAAAATTAACCCAATTGGCTTTCGACTCGGCATTACCAAGGAACATGCGTCCTGTTGGTATGCCGACGCAAGGCAGTATCCTAGTCAGCTTCAAGAGGACCATGTCATTCGTCAGTACATTGAGAAAAATCTCAATAATGCTGGTATTTCTGACATAAAAATTGCTCGTAAGGCTGATCAAATTGACCTAGAGGTGCATACAGCACGTCCAGGTGTGGTCGTAGGGCGTGGTGGTACTGGTATCGAATCATTACGAGCTGGGTTACAAAAGCGGCTCAAGGATAACACCCGCCAAATTCGCATCAATGTAATTGAAGTGGCTCGTGTTGATGCTGAAGCGGCTTTAATTGCTGAGTATATTGTGCAGCAATTGGAGCGACGGGTATCGTTCCGTCGAGTTGTTCGGCAGACAATTCAACGGGCTCAGCGGGCTGGTGTTGAAGGCATCAAGATTCAGGTGAGTGGTCGTTTGAATGGAGCTGAGATTGCTCGTACTGAGTGGACGCGTGAAGGCCGTGTGCCGCTGCATACATTGCGGGCCAATATTGACTATGCCTATAAAACTGCCCAGACCACCTATGGGATTTTGGGTATCAAAATTTGGGTATTTAAGGGTGAAATTATTCCTGGTCAGGAGGATGTACCTCAACCCTCTAACAATCAGCCACGTCGCCGCCAGCCACGTCGTCGCCAGCAGTTTGAGGATCGTTCTAACGATTCCTAAATTATTTCTCTTTAGCTGTTTAGCCGTTTAAGCATCATGCTGAGTCCAAGAAGAACAAAATTTCGTAAGCAGCATCGCGGCCGTATGCGCGGTATGGCCCATCGTGGCAACAAAATCAACTTTGGTGAGTATGCTCTCCAGGCCACTGAATGCTCCTGGATGACGTCTCGTCAAATTGAGGCTGCCCGTCGTGCGATGACCCGTTATGTAAAACGTGGCGGAAAAATTTGGATCCGTGTCTTTCCCGATAAGCCTGTAACTATGCGCCCAGCGGAAACTCGTATGGGTTCTGGTAAGGGTAACCCTGAGTTTTGGGTGGCTGTGATTAAGCCTGGTCGAGTCCTTTTTGAAATTACGGGTGTGCCTGAGGAAATTGCGCGAGAAGCTATGCGTTTGGCGGCCTTTAAGCTGCCCTTCAAAACTAAATTCATTGCCCGTGAAGGGTTGGAGGGGTAAATTATGGCACTTTCTAAGGCTAAGGAGTTACGAGAACTCAGTGATGATGAGTTGTCTGCTGAGATTGCGAATATCAAGCGTGAATTGTTTGATTTGCGTTTTCAGCAAGCCACTCGTCAGATGGAGACTGGCTTTCACCAGTTCAAGCATGCTCGCCGTAAATTGGCCCAGCTAATGACCATCGAGCGTGAACGTCAGCTGAGTGTTGGTGAAGCTGGTGCAGATGCAGTAGTAAGTAGCGAGCAGTAGGAGTTAAACAGCTATGGCAGCTAGGGAACTAACGGGGCGTGTGGTTAGCGACAAAATGGATAAGACAGTTGTAGTAGCTGTTGAAAATCGTGTCCCCCATGCTAAGTATCAAAAAATTGTCGTTCGTACTAAGAAGTACAAGGCCCATGATGACTCTAATGAGTGTAAGGCCGGGGATATTGTGCGTATCCGCGAAAGCCGCCCCTTAAGTCGAACTAAGAGCTGGGTCGTTGCCGATATTGTAGGCCGTTCTGAAAAAGTGTAGGGGAGCCAATCAATGATTCAGCAGGAAACATATCTGAATGTGGCAGACAACAGCGGTGCACGTAAGCTAATGTGCATTCGTGTTTTAGGAGGTAATCGTACCTACGCTAGCGTGGGTGATGTGATTATTGCTGTTGTTAAAGACGCGCTGCCTAACATGGGCGTGAAAAAGTCTGATGTTGTTCGGGCAGTTGTGGTGCGTACTAAGAAAAATTTGCGTCGTAGTAGTGGTATGAGCATTCGTTTTGATGACAATGCGGCTGTACTGATTAATAACGACAATAATCCAAAGGGAACGCGTGTTTTTGGGCCAGTTGCTCGTGAACTACGCGATCGCAACTTTACCAAGATTGTTTCACTCGCACCGGAGGTACTGTAGTGGCTAGCAAACAACCTGTGCGTCACAAGATGCACATAAAAAAGGGCGATACCGTTCAGGTTATTACCGGCAAAGATAAAGGCAAAGTTGGTGAAGTCACAACTGTTTTACCTAAGAAAAGCCAGGTGATTGTTGAGGGTGTAAATATCCGCACCAAGCATGTGAAGCCTCGCCAGGAAGGTGAATCTGGTCAGATTATGACATCTGAGTTTCCAGTTCACAGTTCTAACGTGATGCTTTATTCCAAGAAGGAAAAGGTTGCCAGCCGTGTTGGTCATACCTTTACTGACGATGGTCGTAAGGTCCGCATCTTGAAAAAGACGGGCGAAATCATTGATTAGTTTATTATTTGTCCCTGACCAAGCCCAGGGAAAGGAACGAGAGAATGGCTGAACAGCTGAAGGATTTTTACAATACGAAGGTTGTTCCTAAACTAATGGAACAATTTGAGTACAAGAACGTTCACCAGGTGCCCAAAGTACTTAAGGTGACCGTTAATCGGGGGTTAGGTGAAGCCTCGCAGAACGCTAAAGCTTTGGAAGCATCGGTGAAAGAGGTCGGTGTGATCACTGGTCAACGGCCTGTCATCACCCGTGCTAAGAAAGCAATTGCTGGGTTTAAGATTCGCCAAGGTATGCCGGTGGGGATTATGGTTACCCTGCGTGCCGAGCGTATGTATGCATTCTTAAATCGTTTAATTAACTTAGTGCTGCCCCGTATTCGCGATTTTCGGGGTGTGAGCTCTAAGAGTTTTGATGGTCGGGGTAACTACACCCTGGGGCTGCGCGAGCAGCTGATTTTCCCTGAGGTCGATTACGACAGTGTTGATCAGGTACGAGGCATGGATATCACAATTGTAACCACTGCCAAGACTGACGAGGAAGGGCGTGCTCTCCTCAAAGAGTTGGGAATGCCGTTCCGGGATAACTAAGGTTTATACGAGAGAGAAATATGGCGTCTAACGATACGATTTCAGACATGCTGACGCGCATTCGAAATGCAAATCTTGCGCGGCATAGGACTGTCCAAATTCCATCTACCAAAGTTACCCGTAATATTGCCAAGGTGCTTCAAGAAGAGGGATTTATTGGCGATACCTCGGATTCAACTGAAGGTGTGGCACGCATGATGACGGTGAGCCTAAAGTACAAAGGCAAGATGCAGCAGCCTATTATTCGTAACCTGACCCGTGTCAGTAAGCCAGGCTTGCGAGTTTATTCAAGCTGTAAGGATTTGCCTCGAGTGTTAGGAGGGATTGGTGTAGCCATCGTTTCTACCTCAAGTGGCATTATGACTGATAGGGATGCCCGGCATAAGGGTGTTGGTGGAGAGGTGCTTTGTTACATCTGGTAGGGTGTCACATTACTTGTTGTTAGTAGTTGTTTTCACGGCCATTGCTGGCGGTTAGGGAAGGATTAAAATGTCTCGGATTGGTAAAAAGCCGGTACCTGTACCTTCAGGTGTAACTGTGTCTATTGATGCTCAATCAGTAGTTGTTAAAGGCCCCAAAGGTGAGTTATCCCGTGTTTTGCCCGGGGAAGTTAACATTGCCCAAGAGGGTGAACAAGTCGTTGTGACTCGTCAGGACGAGTCACGGTTAGCCCGTTCTCGTCATGGCCTATCTCGTACCTTGATAGCCAACATGGTAGAGGGTGTTTCTAATGGGTTTGAAAAGCGCCTCGAGATTAAAGGTGTGGGTTATCGTGCGGCGGTGAAGGGTAAAAAGTTGACGATGAACCTGGGCTATAGCCATCCGGTTGAATTTGAGCCGCCAGAGGGCATTGAGTTTAAGGTAGAGAGTAATACCAATGTCATTGTGTCTGGCATTGACAAGGAATTGGTTGGGACAATCGCTGCGAAGATTCGCGATGCTCGCCCTCCTGAACCTTACAAAGGTAAAGGAGTACGCTATCTCGGTGAGATGGTTAGACGTAAAGCTGGTAAAGCAGGGAAATAATTGAGTCATGAAAGCTACGCGTAAACAGTCTACTCGTCGTCGTCACGCGCGCATTCGTCGCCGAGTTAAAGGAACTGCCGAGCGACCTCGGTTAGCGGTATACCGCTCAAATAATCATATTTATGCGCAAATTATTGATGATTATAAGCATCAAACGTTAGCATCAGCGTCAACGCTAGATGCAGATATCAAGGGAGACGGCAGCGGTGCTAATAAGGATGCTTCAGCTAAGGTTGGAAAGTTGATTGCTGAACGATCTTTGGCCAAGGGTGTCAATCAAGTTGTTTTTGACCGTGGTGGTAAGCTGTATCACGGTCGCGTAGCAGCTTTGGCAGAGGCTGCTCGTGAGGCTGGTCTCGATTTCTAGGACTTTTTCTATAAGGGTTAAATCATGGCAAAGGAACGGCGCAAAGGTAATAAAGGGAAAGAAAAAGATTCGGAGTGGCAGGAACGAGTAGTCCAAATCCGTCGTGTGACAAAGGTAGTCAAAGGCGGTAAAAAGCTTAGCTTTCGAGCCATTGTGGTGATTGGTAATGAGAAAGGCCAAGTCGGTGTCGGTGTGGGTAAAGCCAGTGATGTCATCGGTGCCGTTAAAAAAGGTGTGGCCGATGGTAAGAAAAACTTGGTAGAGGTGCCTCTAAATAAGGCATATTCATTACCTCATCCCGCTACAGGTGAAGCTGGTGGTGCTCGTGTGTTTATGCGCCCGGCGGCTCCTGGTACTGGTGTAATTGCTGGTGGAGCCGTTCGTACTGTGCTTGAGTTGGCAGGGGTGAGAAATGTGTTGGCTAAGCAACTGGGATCTGGTAACCAGTTGAATAATGCCCGAGCTGCGGCTGATGCATTGGCCTCTTTGCGCACATTTTCTGAGGTGGCTAAAGAACGTGGAGTTCCTCTTGAGAAGCTCTACGCTTAGGTCTAAGCTTTGCGTTTAGATTTGAATTGAGAAGCTCTACGCTTAGGTCTAAGCTTTGCGTTTAGATTTGAAATAATAGAAATTGTTGAGATTTAAAACGATGAGACTAGAGGATGTTGGGCCAAAAGCTGGATCGAAGCGTCGGCGTCGACGTGTAGGCCGTGGTATTGCTGCAGGTCAAGGAGCTACCTGTGGTTTTGGTATGCGGGGTCAAAAAGCTCGTTCGGGACGTCCTACCCGTCCTGGTTTTGAAGGTGGTCAACTACCGTTGTATCGACGTATTCCAAAGCTCAAGCATTTTCCCATCGTGAATCAGAAAGTATTCACCGTACTCAATGTTTCGAGCTTGGCTGAATTAGCAGCTAACACAGAGGTAACGATGGAATCGTTGCTCGAGGCTGGTATCATCACGACCAACGACGGCCCACTAAAAATTCTAGGTGACGGTGAGCTCAATGTTGCTTTAACTGTCAAGGCAGCCGCTTTTACGAAAAGTGCTAAAGCTAAGATCGAAGCAGCTGGCGGTACCTGTGAAATCGTGGCGTAAGCCTCTAGAATAAACGTATATCCCACCAGTTTCCTGTGCCTTGGTTTTGGCCTGGGTACAGCTTACGTTTAAATCATGTCTGGGTTAAAAACTGTAGGTTCTTCTACGGGAAACCTCCAATCCTGGACGTGGATAAGGTTTAATTAGAATCTCAATAGAATCTAAACATTATGGTTGTCAGTCGAGGCAAGACACCCAGCGCCCAAGAAACGTTTTTGCAGATGGCCCAAGCTGCCGGTCTGCGTGGACGATTGTTGGTGACTTTAGGGTTATTGGTGCTGGTGCGTTTAGGAATGTATATTCCTGTGCCAGGTATTAATCGGGTTGCTTTCTCACAACAGGTTGATGCCGGAGGTCTCTTAGGATTTCTGGATATCTTTGTGGGTGGTGGTTTATCCTTGCTGGGTATTTTTGCCCTGGGCATTTTGCCTTACATTAATGCCTCTATCATCATGCAGCTGCTGACAGCCGCAATTCCTCAGCTAGAGGATTTGCAAAAAAATGAGGGAGAAGCTGGTCGTCGTAAAATTTCTCAGATTACTCGCTATGTAGCTATGGGCTGGGCGGTTTTGCAAAGTACTTTGCTGGCTAGCTTTTTACTTAGTCCTTATGCAAATCAACCTGGGATTCCATTCATTGTTGAGACAGCGGTTGCTTTGACTGCGGGTTCAATGTTTGTGATGTGGGTAGGTGAGTTGATCACTGAGCGTGGTGTGGGTAATGGAGCTTCCCTACTGATTTTTCTAAACATTGTTTCATCGCTTCCTCGTTTGCTGAATAGTGCGGTCACAGTTGCCCAGAATCCTAGTTCTACGCGTCAAGAGGTTGCGGGCATTGTTGTTGTCAGTCTTGTATACCTGGCGATGGTGGTGGGTATTGTGTTTGTGCAAGAAGGGATGCGTCGAATTCCCATTGTCTCTGCGCGACGTCAGGTAGGGCGTAAGCTCTACTTGGAGAAGAGTAATTATTTGCCACTACGGCTTAACCAGGGTGGTGTGATGCCCATTATTTTTGCATCAGCCATGTTGGTACTGCCTTTACAGGCAGCTCCCTACATTGCCAGAACGTTATCTAACCAGGGAATATCAGATTTTGTAAGTAACCATTTGCAACCAGGTAGATTGGCCTATAACCTGATGTATCTGGTGATGATTTTGTTCTTCAGTTATTTCTATGCCTCGCTGGTGGTAGACCCTGAAGATATGTCGCGAAATCTCAAGAAAATGGGGGCCAGCATTCCTGGAATTCGTCCTGGTAAAGCAACTAGTGACTTTATCGGTAAGGTGTTGAATCGGTTAACTTTCTTGGGGGCAATATTTTTAGGCGTTGTTGCCGTGGTACCCAGTATGGTGGAAAGTGGTTTGCGCGTAACCGTCTTTCAAGGTTTAGGTGCTACGTCTCTGTTAATCCTTGTGGGTGTGGCCATTGATACGGCTAAGCAGATTCAGACCTATGTGATTTCTCAGCGTTACGAGGGTATGGTGAAAAAGTAGTGATAAGAGTAATTTTTTTAGGCCCTCCAGGGGCTGGCAAGGGAACGCAGGCTGCCACTTTGTCTAAAGATTTTGATGTGCCTCATATTTCGACTGGGGACATTTTGCGGGCAGCTGTTGCTGATCAAACTGAGCTTGGTCAAAAGGCTGAATCTTACATGAATGCGGGAGAATTGGTTCCTGATGATCTTATTTTGGATCTAATTCGTGAGCGTTTGGGGCAAGACGATGCTGGTAAAGGCTGGATCTTAGACGGTTTTCCTCGCAATGTTAGTCAGGCAAATTTTTTGGATAAGTTACTTTCAGAGATTGAACAACCTTGTGAGTGTGTTTTGAATCTGGAAGTACCTGACAACGTTTTGATATCACGCTTGTT
>JAHQVZ010000214.1 GCA_019634055.1 Leptolyngbyaceae cyanobacterium MAG.088 | reverse complement strand
TAGTGACCGTGCTGGCTTCATTGGTGACAATTGACTGAGCCCAGACACGTCCTCCACTAACTAAAAGTCCCGCAATAATGAGGGCTGCACAACTTTTAATATGTGCCATAGTTACCGCCTCCAGAGTAGATAGGGCATTTCACTCCATGACCTATGTCTTCACCAGCATCGGTAACGTTACCGGAATGTCCATTTATACGTCACGCACGTATCCATTGCTGCGATACCACTCCACCGTATCTTTAACGGTTTCTTTGAAGGGGCGATAGGTAGATTTTAGGATCTGCGCAGATTTAGAGACATCAAACCATTGCTTTGATAGCATGACTCGAACCATATCACTATGGATAAAGGGCTTTTTGCCTTGGGCACGGCACATCAAGTTATGAATAAAGGACCATAGGCTGACGAACAGCCAGTGGATCTTATTTTTAGGAACAGGCTGACCCATCACCTCAGAAATATCATGGATAATTTCCTTGGCTGAGTAGTAGCCCCCCGCGATGATGTAACGCTCATTAGGCTGCCCTGAATATACGGCGGCAATCATTGACATAGCTACATCACGAGCATCTACTAAGGGCAAACCACCGCCGGGAATCAACGGCGCATTTCCTTTCATAACGTCAAGAATAAAGCGCCCCATTTCGGTGGGGGCGGCATCGCCAGGACCCACCATGCCTGCGGGCAAAATTAGCACCACAGGTAAGTCATGGGATTTTATAAAGTTGGAAATGGCTTCCTCAGCCATTAGCTTGCTTTTGAAATAAGGATTTTTATAATTAAAGGCCTGAAATGGTGTGGATTCGTTGCTGGGGGCTCCACCGCGAATAATGCCGATACAGCCACTGGCGCTACTGACATAGATCACCTTAGAAACGCCTGCTTTTTCGGCAGCTTCCATGAGTTTAATTGTGGCGTCTACATTGATGGCTTTGAGTTGGTTCCAATGATCGCCATAGTCAAAGGATTCTCGAAAATAAGATGCCGTATGGAATAGGACATCGCAGCCTTTTAAGTAGTGGGCAAAGGCATCGACTTCCTGCATATCTCCTTGCACCAATTTTAAACTTGGGTGCTCATCTAGGAGCTTACTGGCTTTGGTTAGTTCGCGCGTTAACGCAATTACCTCAAATCCCTGACTTAGTAACAATTTTGTTAGATTGCTGCCAAGCAGACCGGTACTGCCAGTTACAAACGCTTTCATAAAAACTCCTATACCTGCATAAACTGGCTGAATATACATCATGCCCTGCCTGGCAGAGCGTAATGTGCCGAAGATACCAGACTCTTTTTAGTCTAAGTCTGTACTCATGTAAAGCATGACTAAAGACTAAACCCTAGCTAATAATTGCCAATATTTGATTTACCAGCACATATATAACGTTCAAGACTCGTGGCTAGATTCAATATAGATTTAATACTTTACCCAATTTAAATATTAATTAGTAGCAATACATGACTACAGATGCCATTCCAAAGCAATGAGTTCCTAACATGCTAAAGCTAAAGCTTACGATTTTGGGTAAGACAAAATCTTAGGTAAGGCAGTAAGTGCGTTGCCCTAGTCCACCAACACATCTTGCAATAGCGCCGCTATTTATCCGTTGCCCTAGTCCACCAACACATCTTGCAATAGCGGTGCTAGTTCATCCTTAAGCTGTCCGGCTCGAATAAATTCTGCATAGGTATCTGATTCAATTGCTAACAGTTCTTCTTTGACTTGTTCTGCTGCAAATGTCTGGAGTTCAGGATGACTGGCTTGCATTTTTTGCATTTCTTCTTGCAGCTTATCCACCTGTCCTTCTACCAGGGCTAATTGGTAGCGACCAAATTCATCATCTACTTCCTGACGTTCCATTAGTTCTTTTACGCGACTAATTACACGGTTTAAGGCAACTCGTCTGGCAATGCTCTGCATATATTTTTGTCGCAGGGGTTGATCGCCCAATAGGTTAAGGGATTCTAACAATGGCTTGGTGGTTAATCCCTGCACTAACAGGGTGAATAACATGACGCCAAAGACCGTGGAAATAATCTCTTCTCGCTCAGCCAGGGCAGCAGGCACACTCAATGCCAGGGCCACTGAAACAGACCCGCGCAGCCCCCCCCACCATAAAACCGTTTGCCCCTGCCAGCTAATGTCTTCGTTGTCGGGGGTGATCATATTGCTAAAAAAGCTAAGGCCAAAGACGCTAATGAGGCGGGCTAGTAGCATGATTGCAATTGCGATCGCAATTGCATCAATGTAATTGCCTAAACTACTGAACTCCACCTGATCGCCAATCAGCAAAAATACAATCGAGTTAACAAAAAACGCCAAAAACTCCCAAAATTCTGACACCACTAGCCGAGTGCGGGGGTTCATGCCAATCCGAGAACCAAAATTACCCAAAATCAAGGCTGTTGTCACAACGGCGATTACCCCAGATCCCCCCAGTTCCTCAGCCACAATGTAGGTACCATAGGCCGACACCAGGGTGAGCGATTGTTCTACCAAAGGCAGGTCAAAGCGTTGGGTCAAAAATGAAATACCAAACCCAATCAATGCGCCAACGCTTACACCAATGCCCGTAAAGACCAAAAACTGAGCAATCGTAACTGACAGGTCAAACTGCTCTGCCCCCAGAGCAATGCCCAACACTAAATTAAAGGCAACAACCGCAACACCATCGTTAAAGAGACTTTCCCCTTCCATCAGAGTGGTGAGCCGTTTATTGACCCCTAGTTCTCGAAATAGGGCGACCACCGAAACCGGATCTGTTGCCGATAGACTGGCCCCCACCAACAGCGCTGTTGCCAAGGATGCCCCCGCTAAGTTAATCAACCCCCATAGCAGTGCACCGATACAGATCACCACGCCAATGATGGCATAGAGCACAATCGGCACCCAGTCGCGCTTAAGATTTTCCCACTTAATATTCCAGGCCGCCTCAAACAGCAACGGCGGCAAGAAAATAAACAAAATTAGCTCAGGTGACAAATTAACCAGACGCACATTGAGCACAGCCAGCCCTAATCCCACTAGCAAGAGCAATAGTGTATAGGGAATATTCCGCAGCCAGCTCACCACCCGAGACAGGGTAGCCACCCCTAACGATACGGAAAGCACCAGCAAAAACTGACGCAAATTCTCTTCGATGGCTTCATTTTCAGTGGCCAGCTCTGCCGCCGCAGAAGCCGTCGCTAATACACCGTGTAAATCAGGGAAAGCGCTATCTAAGAACATGGCGAATGAATTCCGGTGATCAGGCTACATCATAAGGGCTGGACAGCTGATTTAGTAAGCACCTTTTTGCGGATACTGACCGCAGGTAATGACGCTCTCATTAAATCAAGCTTTTTAGTCAAGCTTTCCCGGCTGGGGTCAATACCCATAAACAATCAATAGCGACTAAATTTTATGGGCCTGGTAAAGCCCCATAAATGTTTGATGATTGCTCCCATCAGGATACTGATGATTAGGGATATCCCTGAAAATCTTGATAGGAAAAAATTCCATCCTTAAAGCTTTTGACTTAACTAATTCTGACCCTATTGCTATTCGATGTAAGCCTGCATCGGGTGGCTTCGCCTTATAAAACCCCCTATGACTTCTTCTATATTTACCGCTAAATCTAATGATCGTCAGTCCCTAGGACGACAGTGCCCCATTGATGAAACGGCCCTGGTAATTTTTGATAGCCGTGTGGATAATTTGCCATTGTTACTGGCTGGTCTACGCCCTGGTATTCATGCCCATGTGCTCGATCCAGACCGGGATGGCATTGAACAGATTAGCGAGCTGCTTTATCAACAACCAACGGCGTCTTTGACCCTGGTGGCCCATGGAGCCCCCGGTGAATTGCAGTTAGGCGCAGGCAAACTAGCGCTAAATACTTTAAACGAGTATGCATCGCACCTTAAAAGCTGGTTTAGAACGGCTGACGCGGCACAACTAACTCTGTTAGCCTGTCATGTGGCCGCAGGCGATGCGGGTATGGAATTTGTCCACAAGCTGGCCGCCTTGACTGGCACCGTTGTCACCGCATCAGCAACGGCAGTGGGTAATGGCCAGTGGCCACCGGTAGCCACCCAAACATTTCGCAAAACAGTACTGGATATCTACACCGCCACCCTGGTGCTGACATTTCAGCAAGCTATTAAAGATGGTGATATTAGCGGTGGGGACCCAGATCTAAATCGTCTGTTTGGCACCTCCGGAGTGACCGTTAGTCCCGATGGTACCCAGGTGTTTGTTACCAGTGCAGTCGATGCTTCACTAACTGTCTTTAATCGCGATGCCTTCGGTAATTTGACCTTTAGCCAGGTGATTCGAGATAGCTTTGAGGTAGAAGAACTCTTTGGTGCCTTTGGGGTAACCGTTAGCCCCGATGGCACCCAGGTCTTTGTGGCCAGCACCGGAGACCATTCCCTAATGGTATTTAACCGTGACGGCAGTGGCACCCTGAGCGAGCAACAACTGCTTAAGGATGGTCGTGACGGTATAGAGACGCTTGAAGGTGCCATCGATGTAGAGATCAGCCCCGATGGTACCCAGGTATTTGTGGTCAGTATTGTCGATTCTGCCCTGACGATATTCGATCGAGATGAGGCTGGTAATTTAACCGTTCGTCAGACCATTGCCGATGGTTTTGGAGGGGCCAATGAGCTATTTGGCACCTCAGGCGTGGCAGTAAGTCCCGATGGGAGTCAGGTGTTTGTCACTAGCCAGGACGATGCAGCCATTACCGTATTTGATCGCGATGCCTCGGGTAATTTAACGTTTCGCCAGACCATAAAAGACGGCCAGAACGGAGCCGAGCAATTGTTTGGGGCCTCGGGGGTGGTGGTCAGCCCTGATGGCAACCAGGTGTATGTGGCCAGTGCTTTTGATGCAGCCGTTACCGTATTTGACCGCAATGCTGACGGTACCCTGAGCGTTGCCCAAGTTGTTCAAGATGGTGACGACGGTGCAGAACTGTTTGGCGGCACCGGTGGCACCGGCATTCCCAATGTTGACGGGTTTACAGATGTCACCATCAGCCCCGATGGCAACCAGGTGTTTGTCACCAGCTTTGGCGATAATGCCATCACCGTCTTTGATCGCGATGCAGCTGGGCGACTCACGGTTAATCAGGTGATTCAAGATCAAGATGGTGCCAATGGTGCCAACGAACTGGCGGGAGCCATCGGCGTAGCCGTCAGTGCCGATGACCAGCAAGTGTTTGCTGTGGGTGCTACCGATGCGGCTCTGACGGCATTTGACCGGGACCTGGCCCCCAATTTACTCAGTATTATTCGTCAAGTACCAGCCACCGAAGAAACTGATGCAGATAGCCTAGTATTTCGCATCACCTTTAGTGAAAGCATCCTAAATATTACGGCTGCTGACTTTACGGTTATCGGGGGAACCACCGCGACAGTTACGGGCATTACGGCGATTAATGCTACGACCTATGACATTACGGTTTCTGGTAATGATCTAGTCGACTTTAACGGCACCGTTGGTCTAGATCTCTCAAATACTCAAGATATTACGGACCCCATCGGTAATCTGTTACCGACAGTTGAGCCCGAGACAGATGAAACCTATACGCTAATTAACGACGTCATAACAACACCCACCAATCCGGCCCAGCTTACGCCGTTATCAGGGTTAGAAATAACAGGTTTAGGAGATGCCAACACCGTTCGTTTGCAGGTAGATACGGTAAATATTTCTGATGTAGGCAAGATTCGCATTATTAATGTTGACGGCAACAATCGCCAACAGATTGATAGTTTCTTTCTGCTGGCAGGCGGTCAGTTGCCCAATGCCTATAGCCCTGCGTTTACCATTGATAGTAACCAGGTGAGTGAAGGACAGTTTTTAGAATTTCAGCTGGTGGTCAATGGGAAGACTCAACTGGCCACCTCAAAAGCGATTAGCCCCACTGAGGTATCGCTTGATTTTGGTGATGGCACCCAGCTAAGTGTAGAAACCTTTACCCAAACAACAACAACCAACCTGTTAGTTAACGACGCGGCTGCCATCGACCTCACGGGTCTCATGGGGGTAGTCAATGTTGAATTTCAGGTTTATCGTGAAGCATCCCTAGATAATACGATTGGCTTCTACACCACCGACTTGGTTGACGGCGGCATTCGTGACCCCTTAACAGGCAACGTTTTGCGACCGAGCGATGCGGGGTATAAAGCGGCCGCTTTAGTCAACCAGTTAGATATAGAGCTAACGGGCGAGAACGGGCAAGTTAATACATTCTCTGCTGACATTGCAGCCGGTGGCTTCTTAGGTACATTTCTGGTGGCGGGTGGCGGTGACCCAGCAGCCAGTGAAGTGTTCTTTAGCCATGCCGGGGCCAATGCTAATAATGATCATGCCAGGCTGCTGGGGGACAATATTTTTGGATTTGAAGATATAGCCGGCCTGGGCGATCGCGACTATAACGATATGGTGGTAGAGTTTGCCATTGCGTAACCAGCTTAGACGGCTTGGGTCAACCCAAGGTTTATAGTCATGGGAACATTTCGCTGATATAAGTTCTGTGAATATAGGTGTTCCTACGCAAGTTTGCTAGCTAAAATCCGAGGATAAAGAATCCGCTCGGTGGGCTACGCATTAGCCCCTAGGTGGTTGCAGCTACCACAGCAAATCTGATGGAAACCCCTGAAACTCTTAAATTAAACCCTGTAAATGCTGTCCATGCACAGCCCCAGGCCACCTATGGAGCCAAAAAGCTGATCGTTCTAGAAGGTGCTGATGATATTAGCCTGGCAGGTGCTTCCTTGACTCACAACTATATTGTTGGGGGCCATCTAGACCGAGATCCTATGAATACATCATTTGCTCCTGATGGTGAGCATATCGGTGTGGTAGTTTCAGGGTCCCAGGTCGATACCTCTACATTTATTGGCCACTATCCAGGTTTGAATGCTGATGCGTTGGATGATCATCACCCAACGGTGATTAACAACAGCCGCTTTGCATTGGTCAAGGGTCGGGGCTATAAGTTTCAGATTGCTTTACCCATTAAACAGCCTGTCACCGAGTATCAGCCAACGGCTGTTGGTAAAGGGGCAAATCTGAGTCGTGCCAATTTTAAGCAAGCCGACCTAACAGGAACCGATTTCACTGGATGTGATTTGAGGGGGGCTAACTTTACTGCCGCTACTTTAATCGGTTGCAACTTTACAGGTGCAAATTTGGCTAAGGCTAGTTTTAATGGTGCTAATTTATCAGACGCTATCCTTACAGGTGCAAATTTAGCGGGCGTTGACTTTAGTTCTACGATAACGTCTGAGGCGACAGATTTTGGTCACACCTATTTGGTTGGCGCGCGTTTCTATTGCCTGGGGGGTGAAAAATTTGCCTATTTAGGTTGTTTTCATGGTTCGATTTTTGCCGATGGTGAAAAGAGAATAGAAGTTGCCAACGCTGACTTTAGCAAGATTTCTAATTTGGTTGACGATCAGTTTGCTTGCTTCTTCAAGTCTGATATTATTTTGCCGACTAACGTAACGTGTATCTCTAGCAACAAGTTTGTTGAAGCGAGAGAGGCGGCACCTGTTATTAGTGAAACCGTCTCAGCCGTTGCTGATGGCTGGGGAGACGGTGTTTGATTCAGGGCACGTCAGAGACACTTTGCTACATTTGGCAAGTATGCTTGCTCCACGGCCCTTCATTATTTGGGGCTTCATTTTCATGGCGTAGCTAACCTTAGTTTGTTATTAGAGGGTCTGTTAGATAAGTGTGGATACTCGAAACTAAGCCGCATGGGCGCTAATTATATCGTTTCAGATTCTTGCAGTTTTAGGATGAGCAATTTCCTAACGAGTTCCCGTTTTGGTATATCAAGCCTAACGCTTCTCCCCTTCTCTCCCTCTCTCCCCAATGTCAAGACTACAGCTTAGCCGCCGCACCATCGTACGAATGTTTCCTGCATCGCTGATAGCCTTCGCGTCAGCCACCTGCGCCCGATCGGTCAAAACAACCACCACCCTGGCCCCAACCCCTGCCTGTGGCAACGATACCACTACGCCATCCCAAACTGAGGGACCATTCTACACACCAGATTCTCCACAACGAACGTCTTTATTAGAACCTGGTCTTTCTGGACCCCCTATCGTTATTACCGGTCAAGTCTTATCCTCAAACTGTGTGCCCATGGCGGGTGCCTTAGTAGACTGCTGGCACACTAACGATCAGGGGGAATACGACAACAGCGGTTACACATTTCGCGGTCACCAGTTTACAGATGCAGAAGGCCGCTACCACATCGAAACAATCGTACCCGGCATTTATCCTGGACGGACGCGCCATTTTCACATCAAAGTACAGGCCCCAAATCAGCCGGTGCTTACCACCCAGCTTTATTTTCCAGAAGAACCCGCCAACCAGGGAGACTTTTTGTTTAACCCAGTGCTAGTAATGGTTGTGGACAACAGTGACGATCCTCAAAAGGCTACCTTTGACTTTGTCCTGGCCTGAAGGAGACCCCCGTAATCACGTTCCCTATAGGGGCGTTGGCGGCAAGTCGACACCAATCAGATTATGGGTAATATCCGTAGCACAGTCTACCGTAGTGACATATTCTCCATCAATTTCCACGCTTACACCCGCTTCAGCAGGTTGATTAATTTCTATGCGATCGCGCGCCCAGGAAACAATATAAACCGTCTCCCCATTGGGAATATTCACCGAGTAATATTCATAGCGGCCAATCCCTTGCCACTGATAGGTGGACGCTTGTTCGCGGGGAACATCCAGCACTAGCTCCGGCTGTTCTTTTGGTCCAAATACATACTGAATAGTATCACCCAGATCATAAACTTCAATCACCTTATCTTGGGCTGTACGACAGGCAAACAAAACCTTATTGCTGTCCACTAAGGAAGCTGATTCTGGCGTCTCTGCTGTTGTTTCAGGTTCAGCAGCAGCCACAACATTCTCCTTAGCTGTAGCCTCCTTTGTTTCAGACGCTGCAGGCGCAACCAATGGGGCTGCAGCTGTAGTTTTTTCGGACACCACCGGAGGCGATGTAGTAGCGCAGCTACCCAAAAGTACCAACACACCTAGACAACCGCTTATATAGCGTTTCTCAAATGGATTGAATACATCCCACTCACGATTCACGATTCACCACTCACTGACACCACCACAATTTATTCATCTCAACCAGGAACCGCTATATACCCAGGCCATAGAAATCGCGTCATTAGCTTCTTGCGCCCCTATTTTTAAAGCATAGCGAGCCGCTCGCGCAGCAACTTTGCCTGGGTTTGGGCTTCTACCAGAGAGTCTCGTGCTTCCTGCACCACATGCTCAGGAGCCTTGTCTACAAAGCCTTTGTTGTTCAAACGACCAGTGATGGACTTAATCTCCCCTTCCACCTTGCCTAAAGACTTCTCCAGCTTCTGCTTCAGAGCATCGATATCCACCAGTCCAGTCAGGGGAATCAGCACCTGCACCGTACCAAAAACACCGGCAAACATTTGTCTAGTATCACCAGACGCAATCTCAGCCGTTTGTTTCATGGCGTCTAGACTGTCTGATTCAGTCTCTGCTTGACTAAACGTACCGACCACTTCATCCCAAAACTCAGTAGTATTAATCCAAAGCTGTTGACGGTTGGTAGCTTTAAACAGATAGCGCCCCCCAAACCAGGCCACATAACCAGTACCAATCATCTGAAAGAATCTCCCCAACAATGGTATTGAGTTAATTCCAGAGATAACAGCTGAGGTCAGGGTGAGGCCCAAAGCGCTTAGGGATATCAGCAAGACCACAGACACTGGCTTTTTAGCAGCTTTGTATGCTTGCCCCATATAACCTAGAGGATGTTTTAACAGAGTTAGAATCGCATCTACACCGTCAGCCCAGTCAATCTCTGGCAGTTCGCCTTCTACGAGTTCAGAGGATTCAGTATTTTTAGAATCGTCTGATTCCTGAGATGCTGTTGCGCCCTCCGAAACAGTCAAGGTTTCTGCCGTTAAGCTAGTGCCACCAATGGTCAAGGCTTCCACCTTGGCGGCATCCTTCAAATAAGACTGGGTAGAATTGAGGATACGTATTTCGTTAGCATCATCGGTTTTGAGAATGGCTTCAATTTTTGCCGAGGGCTTGACGCCAGCGGCGGCCCGCAGATTACGAATGGTACGAATGGTGCCAATCAGCAGGTCAAAGTCTTTCTCCAGGTCAGTATCCACCAGCTCAGGGCGAACCGTGGGATAGGGCTGCACCGCCAGGTAACTGTTCTGATCCGCCTGGGTGAGGGTGTGCCACACTTCCTCAGTAATATGGGGGGTAAACGGATGTAACAGTTTGAGAATACCGT
>JAHQVZ010000213.1 GCA_019634055.1 Leptolyngbyaceae cyanobacterium MAG.088 | reverse complement strand
GCAACTCGTTGGTTGTTAAAGTCTTATTTATAACGCTATCTTGTGAGAAAATAATTTGCAGGCAAACTTAATTCGTGTGATTTGTAGTGCAAACTCACGAATTTTCAATTCTTGGATTATTAAATGTCTATGCAAGCTGGCGATCGCGTTCGGGTTTCTTCCCCTGTTGTTTTATTTCACCACCCTAAGTATCGGAATCAAGCCCATAATGCTGAGGGCATGGAAGGAACCATTAAAAAGATCTTGTCTGATTGGCAGGGACGTCCTATCAGTCCTAACTTTCCCGTTGTTGTTGAATTTTCAGTAGAAGGGGCCAAACGACCTTTTAAAGCTCACCTTGATAGCACAGAACTAGACGTCATCTAATACATCTTAGATTGAGCGTCCTATTGGTGAATAGGCAGCTCAATAATAAACTTGCTCCCTTCTCCCAATTGGGACTGACAGTCAAGTGTACCGCCATGATTTGTAATGATGTTATAGCTAATCGCAAGTCCTAGTCCGGTACCTTGACCAATGGGTTTGGTGGTAAAAAATGGGTTAAATAACTGGTTACGATTCTCTTCAGAAATACCGGGACCATTGTCGTGAATGGTAATCGTGACAGTTTCTTCACCCGCCATTGTTGTAACTTTCACGATGGGATGAGTTTTCAGACCGCATTTGTCAGCATGGCAAACATCAAAAGCATCAACAGCATTGTCAAGTAGGTAAGCAAACACCTGATTGATCAGGGCTGGACAACAATCCACCTGAGGAATTACTCCATAGTCTTTCTCAATCTGTAAATTCCCATGGCTACCTGCCTGCAAACGATGCTGCAGCATAAATAATGTATTGTCCAATTCCTGATTTAGGTTTGTGGACTTATAGCCTTCACTATCTGGCCGAGAGAAGTCATTTAGAGACTTCACAATATGACTGATACGTCCAGTGCCAGTCTCCATTGCCGTGAAGATCTTTGGTAAATCTTGCAATAAAAAATCGAGGTCTACTTTCTTTTTAGCAGTCTCGATCACCTCAATTCCCGAGTCACCATATTGTTGATAGAGATAAATTATATGAGTAAGGTCTTGGGTTGCTTGTTTTAAGTAGCTCAGGTTGCCTTGAATGAAGGTGGTTGGGTTATTAATCTCATGAGCTACACCAGCTGCCAATTGTGCTAACCCACTCATTTTCTCAGTTTGTGCCAGTTGCACATGGGCCTGGTTTAATGCAGTTAACAGGCACTGTAACTCCTTTGCTTGCATTTGAGTTTGAGCCATCAGCTCTGCATGATCGATGGCCACACTCAAATGCACTGAGATTTGCTTGGCAAATTCAATATCGTCTAGCTCCCAATCTCTTGGGGCTGAACATTGATGAAGACACATCAGTCCCCAAAGTTGATCTCTGGAGACTAAGGGCACTAACAAATTAGCTTTGACCTGAAATTGTCTTAAAATTTTCAGGTGACAATCGCTCAACCCTGCAGTCTCAACATCATTTAAAACTTGAATTCTGCCGTGACGATAATAGTCAACATATTTCTGTCCGAAGCAATGATCTCGGACGTGTGATGCCAGTACTGCATCAAAACTCGGCAAAACTACTTCAGCGATAAATATACCTTCGTCCCATCCAGAGTCAGGATCTAGTCTTAAAATACCAACACGGTCAACCTGGAGAATTTGCTGCAACTCAATAATGGTAGTTTTGAGTATTGTGTCAAGGTCTAATGATTGATGCAGTTTAGTGATGACTTTGTGTAAAGCATGTTCCCGAATCTGCTGCTTAATAGAACTCACCACTCGCTTATCCGCAAGTGAATCAAAACTAGAAATCATTCTGAGTTTTAGTAGTTATTTAATTTATTTTTAATTGGCTTATTAAATGTTTTTACAGCTAAAAGAGGTAGCTGCATATTCAGGCATAGGAGTCTATGAATATAAGAAATTAACTATTTAATAATCATTTAATCTTTTATTTAGTGAAACGAACACCGGGAAAACGCTACTGCTAGTTTGTTTGATTTGTTAACTTACACATATAAAAGCCTGGTTAACGTTAACCACGTTTACAAAACCAGCTAAAGAAAGGAATATCATTCTGCATCGCAGCATATTCTGCCTGGTGATTTGCAGCGGCTGCGTAGTACCACTGGCAATAGGCTTCAAAGTCGTTTCGATGCTTTACTTCTTGACGAAACTCGTAAGCAATCTGCTGCAACTCGATTGTTTCACCAATGTTGTCCGAAGAAGGTTCAAAGGAGCGTTGAAGCATTCAAGTCACAACTAATTTACTAGCCTTACTATAACCACCCTCTTAAACGATAAATACCTAACCCTATGTATTCTTTAAGGGCTCTTGTGAAGAAGTGTAGAGCTTCTGTGCTAGGTAAGACGTTGAAAAACGTGCCCCAGGAAATACCACGCATTTGGTCTAAAAATTCTTGGGCAACCCAATAATCAGTAGGGGTGGCTGTGACATTAAAACCTTGCTTTTGAAAAATAGCTACGGACCTGGGCATATGTATTGCTGATGTGACTAGCAAAATACTATTAACCTTTCTCTGGTTGAGTATTTTTGCTGTTTCGACAGCATTCTGATAGGTATTCAGAGAATTATTCTCTAGCAAAATATTTCGTTCAGGAACGCCCATTGCCTGAGCAATTTCAGCCATATCTTTAGCTTCTGACCCATTTTCACCTTTGTCCCAATAGACACGACCACCGCTAAACAAAAGTAAAGGGGCGACTCCGTCTTGATACAGCTTGACGCCATATAACACCCGATCGCCTGCTTCTAAGACTTCAACCCATGGACGGGGAGGGGATTTGGGACGGGTACTACCTCCCAGAACAACAATGGCTTCTGCAGCCGGTACAGGATCAGGGGGTAAATATCGCCACTCTAGGGTTTTAACTAATGTGGTGGCAATCAGCGGATTACTACTGCAAAAAAGGATAAGTAGGGCGGTTGCGATCGCGATCAAAGAGCGACGTGGAAATTTCCATAACCAAATCAGCGCTAACAATAAAAGTAAACAGCTCAGCCCTAACGGATAAATGAGTAACGGCAGGAATTTTGATAAAAAGAAAAACATACTGGTCGTTTGTCCTAACCCTTGTCCATAGCAATAACGTCAGTTTCGACCTAGAGCTTAGTTTGAAAGCGGTTTAGCGCTGTCTCCGTCGTAAACTACGACGTTCAGTGCGCCAACTCCATTTGGGTAGCTGCAACCTCCGTGAGTTGGGCCTATCATTTTTCCGAAGCGCAGGTTCTCCACCCGGAGCATGCCACCAGGCAGATACCAAGCCACCGGCAAAACCACCCATAGCGCCAAACAAAATACTGGCTGTCACCGAGTACCCCAATAGTGCAAACAGTAAGAGGAACAATAGCCAAATCCTCAGTGCAGATGGCACGATTAAATCGGTCATGTCATTGATGACAGGTTTGAATTTAGGCGACTTCATAGCTGTTCGAGACCATGGCTGAATGGGTAACGCCTATACTATAACGGCTCAGCTAAAAAACCCCGGTTTCTAAGAAACCGGGGTTTTTTAGCAAGATGTTTACAGGCAGATTTACTGAGCTAAAAAGCTAATGTGATAAACCTCATTTTTCCAAGGGTGATTTTGCACTTCTTGCAAAACGACCTTGCCGTTCCAAGGCATGTCGGCCACATTCAGATCAATCTCAACCTTTTGCCCTTTTGCCTTACGTAGCAAGGCTTCAACTTCGTGAGTGTTGGCTTTGAGAGCCACTGAGTTGGTCCCATCATGGCCGTAAAGAACGGCAGGCATTACACCGTCACGGCGCAACGCTTTGGGTTTTTCATTATCAGCACGCTTGCTACAGTCGAGAGTCAGTTCCATTGCAATTGTCCAATCAATAACAGTGTTGTCTATCAAACTTTGTAAGGTGGTCAGCCAGCCTCAATCGAGTTCGCACTGGCCGAAAATTTTACACCGCAACCTTGGCTGAGGTAACCATAATTTAAGGCGTAATTATCCGATGGCCTCAGCTCGCAGTGAGTTAAGCGACCTTAAAGGCTCCACCATTCTCATAGAGAAGAGCACGCTTTGGTCCATGGATGGGATCTTCCACAATAATGGTCTGATCACGACTTGCTCCCAAAGACACAATAGCAATAGGAACTTCCATCAGCTTGGCCAAAAACTCAAGGTAATCAAGGGCCTGTTTAGGCAGGTCTTCTAGTTTACGACAGTTAGCCGTTGATTGCTTCCAACCAGGCATAATCTCATAGACCGGCTTACACCGTGCAAATAAACTGGCACTGCCCGGCAAATCGTGGCAGCGCTCACCATCTAGCTCATAAGCGACACAGACCTTGATTTCGTCCATTTCATCCAAGACATCTAACTTGGTAATGGCTAAACAATCTAGACCATTAATGCGAACGGCATAGCGACCGATCACAGCATCAAACCAACCACAGCGACGCTGACGACCAGTGGTTGTGCCAAACTCTGCCCCAAGCATGCACAAAGCATGCCCCATATCGTCAAATAGCTCTGTGGGGAACGGCCCTTCACCGACACGAGTTGTATAAGCTTTGGCCACACCAATTACTCGATCAATGGCAGTCGGGCCAATGCCAGACCCAATACAAGCACCCCCCGCCACCGGATTTGAAGAAGTCACGTAGGGATAAGTACCGTGGTCAAGATCTAGCAGGGTGCCCTGAGCCCCTTCAAATAATACGTTTTTGCGCTTTCGTAAGGCATTGTAAATATGTAGAGAGCTATCTACCACATGGGAGCGCAGCCGCTCAGCATAGGCCTCATATTCTTGGAATACCTCTTCGGCATCTAAAGGAGGCAAGTTGTAGAGCTTTTCTAAAACTATATTTTTATAGCTGATGGTCCACTCTAGCTGTTCTCGAAACGCCGATAGGTCCATCAAATCGCAAATGCGAATGCCCGTGCGTTCAGATTTATCAGCATAGGTGGGACCAATGCCACGCTTGGTGGTGCCAATCTTTTTATTACCGCGACGCTCCTCAGAAGCCTGATCGATTAGCCGATGGTAAGGCATAGTGACATGGGCAGTTTCAGAAATGAAGAGATTCTTACTAGAAACCCCCAGGCCATCTAGCTTATCAAGTTCTGCTATCAGTTCCTTCGGGTCGATCACTGTACCGCTACCGATCAAACATTCGGTCTCACGATACAAGATACCCGATGGGATCAGGTGTAACTTGAAGGTCTGGTCTTTGACGACCACGGTATGACCTGCATTTACACCGCCCTGATATCGAACCACCACATCTGCTGATTTGCTCAACAGATCAGTGATTTTTCCTTTACCTTCATCGCCCCATTGGGCACCAATTACAATAACGTTTGCCAAGGGTCTTTTGGCGCTTTTTGGGCGCGTTAGAGTTCAAACAAATCACAATTATGATTAGGCAAGGTGGTCAGTGTCAACAAATGCAACGTAAACCTTGGCGAGAGTAAAAAAACTTGTTTTGGGGTTCCAGTCAATGCCTATCATCTTGAAAGGTTAACTAAAGTTTAAGCCCCTAAGGGATTTGGTGATTTTTATAGACCAAAAAATAGATCCTGAGGTAAAACTTAATCTAATAGGCATTTCACACTTTTTTAATTTTTGTTTCAGTAGTCTGTTCGTTGACATTCAGCGAACTTCCGTGAGGTTAGGTATAACCTGGCTCATTCTGGGCATTAATTAATCAATCAATTAAATCAAATATTTCGGACCCACCATCAACACCTAGAGGCATCATGAGTCTTTATGCAGAACTCCACCGTCACCTGGGAGGCTCTGTCGTACCCAGAATCCTATGGCGCTACTTCCAGAGGAATCGTCCTGATTTAGCTGAACGGTTCAATGACTATGCTGATTTTGAGCAATTTTATAGTCAACCTAAGGATTCGTTAGAAGAGTACTTAGAGCTGCATACGTTAGTGGAAAGTGTGCAAACCAGAGAGGCGCTACCCTACTTTATTTATCGCCTTATTCGCGGGGCGTATATTTTTGAGAATTTGGCATATCTTGAATTGCGATATACCCCGTTCTATCGCACTCCTCATAGTCTGAGTGAGCGAGAGCGGATGGATATGATGGCAGAAATTGTGGAAATTGTGGGTCGTGCTAGTGAGCAAACGGAGTACCCTGTCGTCACCCGCCAAATACTGTGCATGCACTCTCGGTTACCTTACGAAATTAATCGCGCGACCGTCGATTTGGCAGCCCAATATCCCAATTATGTCTGCGCCGTTGATATTGCGGGTGGCGATGCCGCCTATCGAGACAAGCTGGATGAAATTGTGCAGTTGTATCGCTATGCTCAATCGCTGGGGATCAAGACGACCGGACATGTTTATGAAACGTCCAACGGTTGTTACCCAGAGCTATTGCCTTATCTAATGCGGATTGGTCATGGCATCCAGATTCCGTTGCATTACCCAGAACTTTTGAAGGAAGTGGCAGCTCGTGGTCAATGTCTAGAAGTTTGTCCAACAACCTATTTGCAAACCGGGACTCTAGATGAGATTAGTCAGCTTAAGGATGTGTTTAGTCGCTGCTTTGATGCTGGTGTGGATATTGCCATTTGCACAGATAATGCGGGCTTACACAATGTTCGTTTGCCGTTTGAATATGAAAACCTGCTTACCCAGGATGTAATTGGCTTTGATGGCTTGAGGGCCTGTCAAGAAGCGGCCTTTCGTCATGCCTTTGCTTGGCCCCACCAGCGGCAACCAGCCTCTATGCTGTCTGACATTTTACGTAGACCAGAGGTTGTTAGGTAGTCTGATTGTTGACATGGAGCGTTGAATATTGAGTTTTAAGTTTTGAATTTTGAGTTGATGTGGCTGGACTTGTTAGAAAAACTCACAAGGGAGCAGACGCAAAACTCAAAATTCAGAATTCAAAACTACCTAACGATCCTAGATAATGGGTAGGCTTTGTTGAAACTTAAGAAAAATCACATCCTATTCTTTATCCATGCGTACCTTATACTGCGGCCAATTGCGGGCCGAGCATATTGATAAAACTGTCACTCTCTTTGGCTGGGTCGATCGTCGCCGCGATCATGGTGGTGTGATTTTTCTGGATTTGCGCGATCGCGACGGCGTGGTCCAAATTGTTAGCGATCCTGAACGTACACCTGAGTCTTATCCATTAGCAGATCAGGTTCGTAATGAGTATGTCGTCAAAATTGAAGGGCGTGTAAGTCAGCGACCGCCGGAGTCGTTAAATCCTAATTTGCCGACTGGGCAGGTAGAGATTTATGCGGACAGTATTCAATTGCTGAGTGCTGTGCGTAAGCAACTGCCGTTTCAAATTTCGACGGCGGAAGAAGAAAATGTGCGTGAAGAACTGCGGTTAAAGTACCGTTACTTGGATTTACGACGGGAACGCATGAGCCGTAACATCCAACTGCGGCATGAAGTGATGAAGTCCATTCGCCGATTCCTGGAAGACCAGGAAGGCTTTATTGAAGTAGAAACGCCTGTCCTGACTCGCTCTACACCAGAAGGGGCCAGGGATTATGTGCTGCCTTCACGGGTCAACCCAGGGGAGTGGTATGCCTTACCCCAATCGCCCCAGCTATTTAAGCAGTTGCTAATGGTGGCAGGCATGGACCGCTATTACCAGATTGCGCGCTGTTTCCGGGATGAAGATCTGCGGGCGGATCGTCAGCCAGAATTTACCCAGCTGGATATGGAAATGAGCTTTATGGATCAAGACGAGATCCTGGCGCTCAATGAAAGTTTAGTGGCCCATATTTTCAAAGCTGTTAAGGGCATTGACCTGCCACGCCCCTTCCCACGCATGACCTATGCCGAGGCGATGGATCGCTACGGTAGCGATAAGCCAGATACTCGCTATGGTCTGGAGCTGGTGGAGGTTTCGGATATTGTCAAGGACTCTGGATTTAAGGTGTTTTCTGGTGCGGTTAAGTCTGGCGGCCAGGTGAAAGTATTGCCGATTCCCGGTGGCAACGATGCGATTTCTAACGTGCGCATTAAACCTGGCGGTGATGTGTTTAAGGTAGCCACCGATGCTGGGGCGAAGGGCTTGGCGTATATTCGTGTGCGCGAAGGTGGAGAAATTGACACCATTGGCGCTATTAAAGACAACCTGAGTGATGAGCAAAAGCAAACCTTGCTAGAGCGCACGGGTGCGGTTGCCGGTCACTTGCTGCTGTTTGGGGCTGGCCCCACGGCCACCGTCAATGCGGCCTTAGATAAAGTGCGTCAGGCTATTGCTACCGAGTTAGACCTGGTCGATCATGGGAAACTCAACTTCCTCTGGGTGACAGACTTTCCTATGTTTGAGTGGAATGCTGACGAAAATCGGTACGAAGCTCTGCACCACCCGTTTACTGCGCCCAATCCTGAGGATATTGATGACCTGACGACGGCCCGCGCGGTGGCCTATGATCTGGTACTCAATGGTTACGAGATTGGTGGTGGCAGTCTGCGTATTTACCAACCCGATGTGCAGGCTAAGGTGTTTCAAACGATTGGTCTGAGCGATGAGGAAGCTCGCGATAAGTTTGGCTTCTTTATTGATGCTTTTGACTATGGTGCCCCGCCCCACGGCGGTATTGCCTATGGTCTGGACCGTTTGGTGATGTTGATGGCGGCGGAAAGTTCGATCCGAGATGCGATCGCATTCCCCAAAAACCAACAAGCTCGCTGCCTACTTACCCAGGCTCCATCCCCTGTTGACAATCGTCAGCTCAAAGAATTGCAGGTGAAGTCGACTTATAAACCGAAGGAAAAAAGTGAGGAATAGGGAGTTCGCTGTGCTCAACAGTAGGAGCATCACAATGTATGTAGGGCTAAAAAAAGATTTGGGACGCCCAAACCGACAAGCCATGGTTCCATTCCCACCGTCTAGCGAACGTAGCGAGTGCAACACCCACTGCCCCTGCTAAACGCACTTTCTTGTGCAAATCTATATTTGCCAGGCCAAAAACCTGCGCTAGGATCACAAGGGATTACTCAAACAATCGCTACCAATGGTTCTAGTGGTGTTTTTGATTTTGCTCGGTCTGTTGCCACCGGCGTTGTCGGTTTGGGCAACCTATCGAGCTGAGCGACGGGCCATGGAACGGTTTGATTTGGCTATTGAGTCAGGCCATTATCCGACTGTTAGGCCATGGCGGCGACGCGACCCAGACGAACATTACATCGATGGCATTGGTTTGGTCATTGGGGATATTACCTGTCAGCTCAATGCCCGATCACCCCATATTCGCTGTGCGGTTAATCCTGTTGGCCCTTGTGAAGGGTGTCGTGCCTATGAAGGACGGACCTACGACAATCTTTAGACAAACTATTTGAGCAAATTCTATTTAGTAGAAACCGATGTCTGATGCTGTAGACCTAAAGACAACAGATACTTCATCCTCTCAAGATATCGGTGTTTTATTAATCGATACTCAACGAAAGGTTTTTTGTACATAATTTTCATTCTATGCCGCCAGAAAGTCTGACCAGAAAATTAGACACCTTATTTTTTACGGTGTGCAGCGAACGCGGAGCTGCGTAACCCACCTAATCGACTTACCCATATCAATGGTTGCAGCCGTTAACCCATACTCTTTTGTGCGAGGGGCCTGGGGAAGTTGAGTTCCCCAGATCAGGACGGGAAACCCCAGTGTGCCTAACTGGGATAGCTTTGATACTTCCGGCAAGGGAGAAAAGCCCCGAGCAACCCTTTTCTCTATGGGCCGATACTTAACCTTCCAAGTCGTGTCTTGATCAGTATGAATGGCTGGCCAGATTTGTTTTTAAGCCACAGGATCTGCTACTGATTCAGGGATAGGTTTCTGTTCTGGTAGGACCGTTTTAGAGATAATCTCATCAGTTTCTGTTGTCGAATGACCAGCACGAATTGAGGCCGCTTTGATCATGCCTAAAAATAGCGGATGGGGTTTGTTGGGGCGTGACTGAAATTCTGGGTGAAACTGGCTGGCAATAAAGAAGGGATGATTAGGAAGCTCAATCATCTCCACGAGCCGTCCATCGGGGGAAGTACCGCTGACAACATAGCCGGTCTCTAAAAATAGATTGCGATAGGCGTTGTTAAATTCATAGCGATGGCGATGGCGCTCATAGATGACGGGCTGGTCATAGAGTTTACTGGCTAGGGTGCCTTCTTCTAACCGACAGGCGTATAGTCCCAAACGCATGGTGCCGCCGAGATCGACGACATCCTGTTGTTCTGGCAGCAGGTTAATCACCGGGTTCTCAGTATCAGGGGCAATTTCAGAGCTATTGGCTCCGGCCAGATTGGCGACATTGCGGGCCCATTCCACAACGGCGCACTGCATCCCTAAACATAGCCCTAAAAAAGGAATGCCTTGTTCTTTAATGTATTCAATTGTGCGAATTTTTCCGTCAATACCGCGCCGACCAAAGCCCCCGGGGACGACGATGCCGTGGACATCGGCTAAATACTTCTCCGGTGGGTTGATTTCAATATCTTCTGAACTGATCCAGCGGATATTAACCTCGGCGTGGATTGCGATCGCAGCATGCCTCAACGCCTCTACCACTGACAGATAGGCATCGTTCAGACTCACATACTTACCCACAATGGCAATGTTCAGGGTTTGCGTTGGCGTATACAAGCGTTCCACCAGAGTGGTCCAGGCCGTCAGATCAGGGGTGCGCGGTTCTAAATCTAATAAACGGATTGCCTGCTCAGCCAGCCCTTGCTCCTCCATACGCAACGGGACTTCATAAATGCTGGGTGAATCACTAGCCGCGATTACACAGGTCTCAGGCACATCACAGAAGTCTGACACTTTAGTTTTAATTTGGTCAGGAATTGGCTGGGCACAGCGACAGACAAGTAAATCAGGCTGCAGTCCAATAGACCGGAGTTCCTTCACTGAGTGCTGGGTGGGTTTGGTTTTGATTTCTCCGGCTGCAGGCAAATAGGGAATCAGGGTGACATGCATATAGATGACATTTTCCCGACCCACATCCTTACGAAACTGACGAATGGCCTCTAAGAAAGGCAGGCCTTCAATGTCACCAACGGTGCCGCCGATCTCGACAATCACCACGTCTGGGTTACGGTTTTGCGCGACCCGTCGAATGCGTTCCTTAATTTCATCGGTAACATGGGGGATCACCTGTACCGTACGTCCGTTGTAATCACCCCGCCGCTCTTTGTTGATAACGGCCTGGTAAATCGAGCCAGTGGTGACACTGTTGAGCCTGGACATGGAAGTGTCGGTAAAGCGTTCATAGTGACCCAGGTCTAGATCTGTTTCAGCGCCATCTTCGGTGACAAAGACCTCACCGTGCTGAAACGGGCTCATTGTACCGGGGTCAACATTGATATAGGGGTCTAACTTTAGTATGGATACCGAATAGTCGCGGGATTTGAGCAGACGGCCTAAACTAGCGGCCACAATACCCTTACCAATACTAGAAACAACACCACCCGTGACAAACACAAACTTAGTCATAACGCGATCGCAAAGCAGAGATGGGACTGATTGAATCCGTTAATTGTGCCATAGCCTCAGAAAGGCAGATTATTTTCTCAACGATAGAGAAAAATACAATTATTTCTTTCGATTGTCTTCAAAGAAGAACGATTCCAGGCGAGGTGCAATCACTTCGCTATAATTTCGCCCGTAGGTTCAATTGAGGGTAATACCATGGCAAGTCGATGGGGAATGGTTATGGGCGCAATCGCGCCAGCAATGACCTGCCAGTTTGTAGTTATGAATCCTGCCATGGCTGAACTTTTCGTCGCGTATCCACCGACTAACCACATAACCGTGTCAGATCGTATTTTCTTTATTGGCACTGGTGACCCTAGCAGTGATGTTCTCATTAACGGCAGTCCCATCGCAGAACGTAGTTCTGCCGGACATTTTGCCCCCACATTGCCCCTCACCTTTGGTGAGAATCAATTCACGATTACCCAGGGTAGTGAAACCATTACTTTCAATATTACTCGCAACACCTTAGAGCCCCCTCAGCCCAATGGCATTGCCTTTGCCGATGGGACTTTAGAGCCCAATCGCAGTCTGGCACGACAGCCAGGAGAACTGATCTGCTTTGGGGCCGTGGCCCCGCCCCAGGCCGAGGTTGCCGTCCAACTGTCTGGGCAAACCATTCCCCTAATCCCCCAATCCAGCAACATAGAACTCCCTCCCAACTATGCCGTCCTGACGGAACAAACTGAGCCTTATGCCCTCAGTGCTGCCCAGTATGGCGGCTGTGCCACATTCAACCAGCCTGGTAACGTTGGCACCCCCGAATTTCAGCTCACGCTCAATGGCCAAACTGTCAGCCAAGCAGGCAGTGGCCCCATCGAAATTCTGTCTCCAACGACATTTCAAGTAGCAGAGGTTACGGTCGATTCTGGTATTGCCAGAACAGGCCCGAGTACCAACTATTCTCGACTGACGCCTTTGCCTAAAGGTACCCGTGCCGCTGTTACAGGCCGTGAAGGCGACTGGGTGCGTCTAGACTATGGAGCCTGGATCAAAGCTGCAGAAGTGGCTGTTACCTCCAGTCCGGTGCCACCAACGACAACGATTCGCGGCATTAGTTCTCGCCAGGTACCTGAATGGACTGAAATTGTCTTTCCACTCCAGGTGCCTGTGCCCATGAGCGTAGAACAGGACACCACCAGTCTCACCCTAATTTTGCACAATACGGTGCCCCAAACGGATACTATTTATTTCTCAGATGATCCTGTAGTGGAGCGGATGGACTGGCAGCCGATTTTGCCAGATAAGGCATCCTATACCTTCCATTTCAAGGCAGATCAGCAGTGGGGCTATAAACTGCACTACGAAGGCACAAATCTGATTCTGTCGCTAAAACATCCACCGGCTGCGACTACAGCAAATTCTTCAACCCCCCTAGACGGTACAACAATTTTGATCGATCCAGGCCATGGCAGTGGTGAAGACTTAGGAGCCCGTGGCCCCAATGGTTACCCCGAAAAAGATGTTGTGTTACTAGTGTCTGAGCTAGTTAAAAATGAGCTGCAGGCCCTCGGTGCTTCTGTTGTCATGGTGCGTGAAGGTGATGATGATCTCTACCCACAAGACCGAGTAGACGTGATTAATGCAACAGAACCAACCATGGCCCTAAGTCTGCATTACAATGCCTTACCAGATAACGGTGATGCGCTCAATACCGCTGGCATAGGTGCATTTTGGTATCATCCCCAGGCCCATGATTTGGCCCTGTTTCTGCACAATTATTTAGTCGAGACATTAGACCGTCCGGCCTATGGCGTGTATTGGAATAATCTGGCCCTTACCCGCCCCAGTGTGACCCCCAGTGTCTTGATGGAACTGGGTTTTATGATCAATCCGTATGAGTTTGAGTGGATTGTTGATTCAGAAGCACAGCAGCAGTTGGCCAAGGCCCTAGCCGATGGTGTCGCGGCATGGGTTGTCAGTCGGTAATCAGTCAATCGCTGTGTTGTTATTAGGGGGCAACTTCCTGGGCTTGTTTAGGTAGGCTGGCCCCCTGGCATAACAGCGCGATCGCAACGCCTAGCATCAACACACTACCGCCAAAGATTACAGACAGCGCGGGTGATTCTCGAAATACGAAATAGCCTAATCCGCTGGCGACAATCGGCTCAGTCAGTAACAAGATTGATAACAGGGTCGGATTGACCCACTTCATCGACCAGTTTAAGCAAGTATGGCCCAGTATTTGAGTGCAGAGCGCCATCAAGGTGATGCAACCATAGGTTTGCCAGCTGTGGCCCCAATAATGGGTCTTTAGCAACAATGGTAACGGCAGTAAAATTAGGGCTGCTGAGCTATAGGTGAGCACAATATGGTGATTAAACCGAATGCGTGTTTTTTGAGCCACATGGCCCAAGAAAATGTAAGCTGCGATCGCAAATGAACCGATCAGGGCCAATAGGTTGCCCATGTTTGTAGCATCACCTGCTACCGCATTGGCCCCAGAGCTAATAATCACGACGCCTGCAATGGCAACACTTACACCGCCTAACGTGATAGTTTTGGGTCGATAATGTAACCATAGCCAGGCTAGCAACATGACCCAAAGAGGATTTAAGTTTACTAATGTTGTGGACGCTGCAATGGACGTAAAGCTAAGAGACGTCATCCATGTAGCAAAATAGAGAGCCAAGCAGCCCCCTGCCAAAATTGAATTACAGAGGTCTTCGGTAGCATACTTTGCCCGTGCAAAGCCACGCCAGGCAAAGCCAAAACAAAGCGCTGTTATGGCCATCCGTGAGGCCGCCAGAAAAAGACTAAAGCCTAGGCCCTCAGCACCATCATAGGCAATGGCTAAACGCACAAAGATAGCCCCCGATGCATAGGCTAACAGACCGACCAAAAGCACAAGTCGAATAACCCATTTCGAAGGTTGTTGCCATTGACGATGAAGGCACTGCAAATATGTCATTAGACTAGGCCAAATTATGTTTTCTGGAAGAAAACGAACCTGGTTACACATGCTCTAAAAGAGCGGTGTCTAGCTCGATATTAGTAGTATGGAAAAAGATACAAGACTCATCGTTCCGTTGTTGGCAAGGGTAGAAATGATTTTTGCCAGTTTCGGAAATAGTGATCAACAACCATTGAATAGTTTGTTATATCGTGAAACCATTTTTTTAAATAGTCTCAGCAACAATTGGCCCTGTCGGTTGATTGGGCAAATCTGTAGACTCTACCGTCAGAATGACGTCTTTTACCCAGGGTTTAGATTGGTAAACCGATGGCATCGATAATGTCACAAAGGCTGTGCCATCTTCACCAGGTTGAAAATCCCCACAGGGAATGTATTGGCCCTGGTAGCGTACCCAGAGGGCATAGGTTTCATTATTGGCTAAAGGGGCAAGGTTTTTAAATGCGATCGCAGCCTTCAACCCAGCCGTATCCACAATCATATTGCCAAAGGCATCTGTAGCCTTATCAGTACCCGCAAAATCATAAAAGCGTGTGGTGGGCTCCGCCAAAATCAGCTGAGCTTCCTGGGCAGGCATGGCTGCTAATAGCTCCTGCTGCAATTGCTGGGTCTCTTGTTGCAACTGTTGATTCGCTAAGCGCAGGCGTTGGTTACTCAAGCCCAACGCCAGAGATAATAATGCTGCACCAACAGCAAATGCTCCCAATACCCAGACAAGACGCGATGGCTGAGATACCGTCTCAGGCTGAGACTGCATCTCAGGTGCCTCAAATTCAGCCAAAATTGCCGCTCGCAGACGGGCAGGAGGCGTCTTCATGGGGAACTCATTCAGGACCAATCCAACCGTTTTTTCCAGACGATTTACCTCTGCCCGCAGCTCAGGACGTTCGACAATTAGCCGAGCAAACTCGTCAGCCTCCTCGGCTGAGAGAGTGCCATTGACATAGTCAGCAGCTAATTCATCTAATTTTCGCTCAGAAGCCATAGAACAGACGTAAGTAAATTAATCAGCCAAATCCTGGAGTATCCCTTTAAGCTTAAGCAAGCCCTGGCGCATGCGTGACTTGACAGTCCCTAAAGGAATATTCGTATGACTAGCAATTTCGGATTGACTGAATCCATGGAAATAAGCTAGCCATAGTAACTGCCGTTGTTTGTCAGGCAAGGTTTTTAACGCCTCTCGTACCCGTTGAGACCGTTCTCCTTGAGATGCCTGTTTCTCAGGCAGCGAAAATGTCTCCATGGGTGGCGTCTGAGCAGCCATACCTTTCAGGATGCGCCGTCGGTTACTGCGCGACCGTACTCGATCAATAGCTCGATTTCGGGTGACGGTGCTTAAAAACCGACTGAGGGCGCTGCGAGCAGGATTATAATCTTGTTTTTGCCAAAGATTTAGAAAAATTTCTTGGGTTAAATCTTCAGCCTCTTGCCCATTGTGGAGAATGCGAAAGGCAATAGTATAAACAAGTCGTGAGTAACGGTCATACAAAACTTCAAGGGCAGCCTTATCACCCTGTCTTAGAGACAGAATCAATGCTTCATCTGATTTATCTCCCCAATCTGAAACTTGACGTTTAGAAGGTTCAGAATCCATAAACTCAGACTCGATACCAGTTCAATATACTCAAATTTGACACTTGCCTCAAATCAGATGGGCTCTACATTATGAATAATCAGAAAGAGTCAGATTTCTCAGAAAACAGATATTGTTAACCCATCAAGCACCTACTTCATCCCACAGTGCTCATTGGCAGGTACTGCCTCCATCATTTTTTTAGGATTAGGCAGATTTAAATTGTTCATAAACACAATAAACTCATCCCTTGTGCGACCAGCAAATCGGAGATTAAACCGTTTCTCTTCGCCAATGGTTGAAACGGTATTTCCCTTGTAGTCATGGCCCGGATAAACCAGGGTTTCATCGGGTAAAGAAAACAACCGCTGGGTTACACGATCGTATAGTTTGCCAGCATCCCCCGATTGAAAATCAGTGCGGCCACACCCTCTGATAAATAAAGCATCGCCAGTCAGTAAATGAGTGCCGTTCACTAGATAAGCCATATGGCTATCCGTATGCCCATTGGTTTCAATAGCTTGGATAGTGATGCGACCAAGCGGTAGTCTCTCTTTATTATTAATTGAGCGGCTAGCACAAATCGCCTGTGCGCCAGCGGGTACAATGCCTGCGCAGCCTGTTATCTCGCGCAATTTACCTGTACCCGTCACATGGTCGGCGTGAATATGGGTTTCCAAACAGAACTTTAAAGTTAACTCTAATTCTTTCAGCAGGCCATAATCTCGGGATACTTGCTCTAAAACCGGATCTACCAGGGTTGCTTCGCCGCTCTCAGCATCGGCAATCAAATAGGTATAGGTGCTACTTTCCTTATCAAATAACTGACGAAAAATCATAGGGGGCAAAGTTTTCGTAGGGCACCTTTGAATAGATGCCCTACAGAGATTGGTTTACTGGGGAAGGTTTTCAGGTCTTACCTCTATTGATTTAACCTCACCATTCCGCTGTACTTCAACCGTTAATTTTTGCCCCACGTTGCCATTGCTAACAATGCGCTGCACGTCAGTAGACTCAGTAACGGCTGCACCATCCACAGATGTAATCACGTCTCCAGCTCTCAGGCCGCCTCTATCTGCTGGAGAATCTGACAGCACCCGAGCAATTAAGACGCCTTCCTCTTCGTCAACGGTTAGACCGCTATTGGGGTTGGTGTTAATATCCTCCTTCACCTCTGGGCTCAAGGTAACCATCTGAATGCCTAAGAAGGGATGCTGTACCTCGCCATTTTCAGCCAGTTCTGTGGCAATGCGTTCCACCATATTGATGGGGATGGCAAAGCCCAGACCTTGGGCTCCGTTGATGATGGCGGTATTGACGCCAATCACTTCCCCCTGCTGGTTGAGCAAGGGACCCCCAGAGTTACCGGGGTTAATGGCCGTGTCGGTCTGGATAAACTCGACACGCTTATCCGGCACACCGACTTGATTGCTAGAGCGACCGACGGCACTGACAATGCCGACTGTAACTGTATTATCTAGACCCAGCGGGTTACCGATAGCAATGGACCATTCCCCTGGCTGTAGCTGGTCTGAGTCACCCAGGGCGACAGTGGGCAGGTTGCGCTCATCGACTTTAATAACAGCAATATCGGTCACGGGGTCACTACCCAGCACCCGACCATCAAGAATCCGGCCATCTTTCAGGGTGACGGTAACGGTGTCAGCGCCATCGACCACATGGGCGTTGGTAATAATCTGACCATTTTCACTAATGATAAAGCCTGAACCCAGGCCACGCTCGGTGCGTTCTTGGCCACCCTGGGGTAAACGCCCACCAAAGAACTGGCGGAAGTTGGGGTCATTAAAGACATCGGGCACCCGCTGGCTAACGGTGCGGGAGGCGTCGATGCGAACAACGGCGGGGCCAACGTCGGTGACGACGTCGGTGATGAAGTTAGGGTT
>JAHQVZ010000212.1 GCA_019634055.1 Leptolyngbyaceae cyanobacterium MAG.088 | reverse complement strand
GCCCACCCGGCCATCAATATGACTATTCGCACACCGCTGATGTTGCAAACAGTTATGGGGTTAAATGCCGCTCAGATTGGCTCTGCCTTTTTGGTGGCACCGACAACCATGGGACAGCGTTTAGTACGAGCCAAAGCTAAAATTCGAGATGCGGGCATTCCCTTTCGATTGCCCAAAGTTCAAGACCTACCCACTCGGTTAGAGGCTGTGCTAGAGGCTATCTATGCCGCCTACACAACGGGGTGGGATACGGTAACAGGCGGCGATCCATGTCACACAGGGTTAGCTGATGAAGCGATCTGGCTGGCACAGCTCTGTGTACAGCTAATGCCAGAGGAACCAGAAGCGCGGGGGTTGCTAGCACTAATGCTTTATTGTGCCTCTCGTCGTAAGGCTCGACGGTCCTCTACAGGATACTATGTGCCCCTGTCGGAACAAGACATATCTCTCTGGTCACAAACCATAATTCAGCAGGCAGAGAGAGAACTGCACCAGGCTTCAACATTTGGGAAAATGGGCCGATTTCAGCTAGAGGCCGCTATTCAGTCAGTCCATGCGCAGCGAGCTGTGACCCAGCAAACCGATTGGTATGCCCTGGCCCAGCTATACACTGGCTTAATTCAGATGTCACCGACCATTGGGGCCAGAGTGGGCCATGCGGTTGCGATCGCACATACCCAGGGCATGGCCACAAGTCTCGACTTACTTGATGCCATGCCTACTAAAACAATCCAAAACTATCAACCCTACTGGGCACTGCGCGCCTATCTGTTAAAACAGCTCGGCAACAACTCTGCGGCCCAATCAGCCTACACCCAGGCCATCGGCTTAACAGAAGATGCTGCTGTTCGAGGGTTTCTCATTCGTCAAGCCAGGCAAGTGAGTTGACATTTACTTAGACGCCTTGTTCCATCCATTGGCAATGGCCTCTGTCTCAGTACAGAACCACTTCTCTCCATTTCCTGGGCTGATAATGGTGGTTTCGTAATTTTCCATATCAGGCAGATGGTAGGTCTTGTTGCCCGTATGCCTGGAAATATTGCCTTTAATAGCACAACCTTGCCTGGTAATCGCTGTAATCAAACCAGGAGAACGGCTAGCTCTAAACTCCATAGCTATTAAAGCCACGGTTGATAAAACGACTAAACTAGCTACCGTTAAAATTCGTCTACAGTGTCTAGACTTGTGGTTATTTGATGGTGTGAGCTTTGCGTTTGTTTCTACGATGGATGCTTTTGCGGCACGCACCTTGCCTTTTGGGGTCGTTGTTCTTTGATACAGAATAGTATCCCCAACCCTGGGGTGACGGCTATTGTCTGGAAACACGCTGATATGAAGGAAAACGTCTTTCCCATCATTATGTGCTTTGATAAAACCAAACCCCTTATCTTCTTTCCAGGTGACTAGCCGACCTCTAGTAAAAATAGGTTTCATAAACTGTACCTATACTGGATGCCTATTCTTAGGCTTACTAGTCCGATAACCCCTTCCAGGACAGTATGTTTAAGGCTTTTATAAGGCTATGTAAAATAAAGCTATTGATACGCTAAAAATGGCAAGTACTGCCTACTTGTTGGTTAATTTGATAGGGATTTGTATACAGAACGTTGTTAAATTGTTGCCTGACTCACAGGTCAGTTGACCATGATGATGATCTACAATAATTTTATACGAAATCGATAGCCCCAATCCTGTTCCTTTACCAGGCGGTTTGGTTGTGAAGAATGGATCAAACATACGCTGACGCACCTTTTCTGGTACCGCTGGTCCATTATTACTGATATCTACCTTAATATTGGTATTGTCTGACTGCAGGCTGATTTCAACGGTTGGTGACTCTACCTGATGCTCTCGCATGGCATCGATGGCATTGCTAATAATATTCATAAACACCTGATTTAGCTGGGCTGGATAACATTCCAACTCAGGGATATTGTTGTAGTTCTTAACAAGTACAATCTCTGGCATATCCCCATTAGCCTTAAGGCGATGCTGAAGAATTAACAGGGTACTTTCAATACCCTCCACTAAATTCACAGCCTTGACCTCAGCTTCGTCCAGGCGGGCAAAATTTCGCAATGATGAAACTAGCTCAAAAATTCGCGTACTGCCGTTCGAGAGCGAGGTCAGCATTTTGGGTAAGTCTTCGCTTAAAAACTCTAGGTCAGTTTCTTCGGCTAAGTTGACTAAGGGGGCTGGTAATCCTTCATAATCCTGATAGGCCTTAACTAACCCTAATAGCTCGGTTACATAGTCATTGAGATGTGCAATATTGGCATGAATAAAGGTCACAGGGTTATTAATTTCATGGGCAATGCCTGCTACAAGCTGACCAAGACTTGACATTTTTTCTCCCTGGACAAGCTGTAATTGAGTTGTTCGCAATGTTTCCAGGGTTTGCATTAATTCGTGAGCCTGCTGACGGGTCTCTTTTAATAAATTTGCCTGTTGAATGGCTAATCCTATTTGAGCAGCGATTTGAGCTAAAAGGTCCGTATCCTCTAACAACCAGCGACGAGGTGCATCGTTTTGATAACAAGCTAACAGCCCCCATAGGGTTTCCCCTTGAAAAATCGGTGCGATCGCATAGGCTTTAGCCTGAAATTGTTCTAAAAGGGCAATATGGCAATCGGTATAACCCGCTTCATAAATATCATCGACTGTAAACGTCTCTTGATAACGATAGCGTCCACCGCGCGTATCCTGTAAGTAAGTATCGGCAACAACAGGCATTATTTTTAAAAGTGAATTCCAACCTTGGGCAACGGACTCTGCTACAAAACAACCGCCCCAATTTGAGTCAAATTGATAAATTGCTACTCGATCTAACTGAAGTAAAAAACGAACTTCTTGAGTCGTTGTTTGAAAAATTGTTTCGATATCAAGGGATTGCCGAATTTTATTTACGGTACGGGCAGTCAGATTTTGGCGTTCCAACAGTTTTTCACGGACTTCGGCTTTAGCGGCAAGAGCGCTCTGCTGCTTCATTCTCTCAAGGTAGTCGGCTTGCTGAATCGCAACACCCATGTGCTCAACTAAAAGCTGCACAAACTCGATGTCCTCCTTTTTCCACTGTCGAGGCCCTTCACATTGATGGATGCAAAATAAACCCCAAAGGGGTTCTTTAATCCAAAATTGTTCTTTAATGATAATAGGAACAACCAAGTTGGCTTGAACCTCAAACTGTTTAAGTATTTTTCGATAACAATCTTGTATGTCTTCTGTAGCAATGTTTTCAATAGCGCTGTATTTTCCTTGTTTATAGAGTGGAGCAAAGCGTTCACTAAAACAGTGGTCATGAATACCTTGGTTAAGCGCAGATTGCCAACGAGCCCCCACTGACTCCGCAATAAACTCTCCTTCCCAATCTTGTTCTGCATCAAACTTAAAGATGCCAACACGGTCAGCATCCATCAAATAACGAACTTCTTTTGCTGTGGTTTTGAAGATTTTGTCAATGTCTTGGGACTGACGAATCCGTGAAATGGCCTGTACAAAAATTCGTTGTCGCTCAGAGCGTTCCTTGACATCCTGTAAGTATTTTGACTGCTGAATAGCCACCCCTAACTGTTCCGCAATACAGCTGACAAACTCAACTTCATCCTCTTGCCAGTAGCGGGGCTCTTCACATTGATGGATACAAAACAACCCCCATAAATCAGTCTGGCTGGTGAGAATGGGGACCACCATATTTGCCCTAACTTCAAAGCGCTCTAAAATTTGAATATGGCAATTCTGTAAATTTTGGTCATAAATGTCTGCGATTGTACTGATTCTTCCCTGTTTATAAAGCGGAGCAAAGTCGTTACTAAAACAATGATCATAAACCGAGTTCGCCAGGGCCGACTTCCAGGGAGCCCCAACGGATTCAGCAATAAATTCCCCTTCCCAATCTTTGTTCGGATAGAATTTAAAAATACCAACGCGATCTGCATCCAGAAGATAACGCACCTCTTGAGCAGTGGTTTTGAAGGTGCGCATCAAATCCTGGGATTTTCGCACTTGCCCTAATACTCGAACCAACACTTTTTGCCGATCAGAACGAGCCTTAACCGCTTGCAAATATTCGGCCTGTTGAATCGCAATACCAAGTTGTTCACCAATGGAGCTGACAAACTCAATTTCATCCGCTTTCCAATCTCTAGGAGATTCACACTGATGCGCACACAGCAATCCCCACAGGGTTTTACCCTTGAGAATGGGGACCACCATATTCGCCCTGACTTCAAATCGCTCTAAAATTTGAATATGACAATCTTGTAGACCATGTTCATAGATATCAGCAATTGTGTGGGTTTTGCCCTGCTGGTATAGAGGGGCAAAGTCATTGCTAAAGCAATGGTCATACACTGGATTTGCCAGGGCCGATTTCCAGGAAGGACCTACTGATTCCGATACAAATTCTCCCTCCCAGTCTTTATGGGGATAAAAATGGAAGATGGCTACCCGGTCAGCTTCCAAAAGCTGCCGAACCTCATTGGTCGTTGTCTTAAAAATGCGGTGCAGATCTTGAGATTGTCGAATGCGGGTTACAACCTTGAGTAAAGCTGCCTGTTGTGATTCAGGGCTATTAAAAGACAGTGATAGTGTCATATCCGCAGCGCACTTATTCCTCCGCGTTCCTCACTCCAGAAGGATAACTAAGGCAAGGAGCAATGAATTTTCTCATACTTATATAATTGTACCCTGAGCCATCATACAGATATAGCTTACTTGACACAGTTAGTTACTACAGGGGCGACTGTCAGCCCCTTAAATGAAAAGTAAAACCTGAGCGTAGTTATTCCAGAAACTGGGCGCAGTTTCCTAAAACTAAACAACCGTATATTCACTTATGTGGCCCACTAGATATGATACTTGGTTGCAAAAAAATTATAGGTTCCACAAGACCTTACAAATGGTGCTTCACTCCACTGGTGAGTTCGATGCTGTTTAACGTCAACTACGAATCATGATTCTCTGCCCTTACTGAGGACGTTATGTTTACGCCGTTCCCTTAGCTGATAAATTCTTCCTGACAGACGCTATCGGCAAGCTGGATATGGACCCTAAGCCGCTGCCCTGCGGAACAGCTAAAAGGAGGGATTTGGATATAGGCATCATGGGGCCCAGCTTTTACAGATTTTAGTACCTCTCCAGTGTCTGACAGTTCCAGGGCTAACATTATGTCATTGGGCAATATGGTATTACTCGATGGATACAGTTGGATTCGAATATTGCGATGTTTATTCGTCTCAATATCCACACTAAACATTAGTAACAAACTTTCCTCAGTCGTATTTAAGGAAATCTTTTTACCACAGGTGAGAACAGCCGTTTCGCTAGTGACTGACCGTAACTTTGAAACAACAGTCTGAGGTAAGTTTGATCCTAATATTTGCAAACTTTGCCAGCCCTGCTCAAAAATTTGTTCCAGCCAGTCATCGATGCTGACAGGGAGATTGTTGTGCCGCTGGCAATATAGTTGTTGTCGCCAATGATCGCTACTAAAAAGAGGGCCCCACTGCTCAAATGGCAGAGCTAGTCTCGGCTCAGGAGACTTGACCAGACTGCTCACCAGGCGTTCAGCTTGGGCAGTCGATAAATGAAATATCTCATTTGATGGGCTAGATGTTGGCTGATTTAGGTGTTGAGCTACCCAAAAGGCAGAGAAATCTTGAGTCAGGTCTGTATCTTTCAGGCAATAGGTGCGATCGCTAATATCATAAGTGCCCTCAGCCTTAAGCTGCCCATAGGTAGTATAGCCCCACAGCACTAACTGCTGTGCATCTACATCCATATAAGCGGCCAGATAATAATCTGCAGATAACCCAGGCAAATCAACCCATTCTTGGGGAACCGTTAGCTCCGCAGCATCTAGAGCTTCAGAAAGCATGATCACTATGCGGCTATGCCCCAAAGTCAGCGTTAACCCATCGACAAAGTGCCAACAATCAAGCGGTTCAGTATGGGGCCATGGCAAAACGGCCTGAGTAAATTCTGCTTGAAACCATGACATAATTGCCTCTGAGGCCAATTGATGTAAATAGATCCGCCAGCGGGCAGCCGGGTCTGAGATGGATTCGCTACGGTTCCAATGGACTGGGCCAACGGGGATTGTCAGAATAGGCTGTACCGGGTTGTCAAATAACACACTCATTCGGATACCTCTGATGGCCCTGGCGCATGGTGACGCTGTAACCATGCGTGAATCACTTCACTAACATTAGCAATTACGGCAGGTTTGGTGGGGATATGCAAGATTTTTTGTCCCCAAGTAATCACTGCGAGTAGTCGTTGCTGACGAATCTGGCTAAGTTTATGGGATATGCAACCAATAAACCATCCAAAATTTTTCCGATCGCTCAGCTTGGTTGTCATGCAGCAAATGCTGCTGCATGACCTTTGCCAACCGTGGACTAGATACCCATGGGTCAAATCGATCGCGTGTGACCTGCATCAAGGTGAAAAAAATCGCCAATATGTCAGTTCGGGAATGCATTTTCCCTCCACTTTGAGTCTAGTCTCCCCCAAGCTATAGCCCAAGGGGCATTCAAGAAAGGAAAGAGGGGGTCTCGACATCTGAGAACTAATGGGGTCAACCTACTTACTTAAAATCATCTGAAATTTTGGAAGTAATAAAGCAACGTTAATTTAATTTTCTCTAAAGCTTCTATGGACAATGAGACCTACGCCGTTTTGGAAGATGGCGAGATTATTGATAAAACGTTTCATTTCTCGCCAATTACGACTCACTAACCATTGACCTAACCCGCACTTTTAGCGTTGATGATGCACTAGACAACTTTTTGAAAGTTAGGGTCGTTTGCCATAGTTCCGATAGAGCCAATAATCTTGCAAAATTTTGCCGTGATCAAAACAAAGGTTGTCAGGCAGCTCCCACAGTTCAACTATTTTGAAGTTTATCGCATCGTCTCCCGCGACCGGTTCTCCGATGGCCTTAGCTAGAAAAACAATGCTGATCGTATGTTTACGAACGTCCCGACTGGGATCTGAGTAAACATGAAATTGTTCTAACAGTTCAATCTCTAGACCAATCTCTTCTTTTGCCTCGCGGATTGCAGCTGTTTCCACCGACTCACCATAGTCCACAAAACCACCGGGAATGGCCCAGCCTAAGGGTGGATTTAAGCGCTCAATTAGAATGATTGGTCGCTGAGGCCGATCAATTAGCTCAATAATAATGTCAACGGTGGGTGCAGGATTTCGATAGGTCATAGGGACATCTTTAACAAGACAGTATTGCATCGAGTAACCATGCTAAAGTCTATTGGCCAGGATTAACGCCAAGCCACTGGCAAAGCTTAATTTCCTTACTAATTTTTCCTACCCCACCATGTCATTCACTAGAGCTAGCGGTATTTTGCTTCATCCCACGTCGCTACCCGGTCGTTATGGCATTGGAGATTTAGGACAGCCAGCCTATAGATTTGTTGATTTTCTGGTCAAAACAAAACAACAGCTTTGGCAAATTTTGCCTCTGGGGCCAACGGGGCACGGTAACTCTCCCTACATGTGCTATTCAGCCATGGCCGGTAATCCCATGCTCATTAGCCTGGATATGTTAGTCGAGCAGGAATTATTGGACAAAGCAGACCTGGTGAATGTGCCCGAGGGGCCTTCCGAACGAGTGGACTATGAACAGGTTATTCCCTATAAGTTGGCGCTATTAAAGCAGGCGGCTCAGGCCTTTCAGCCGAAACAGTCCCAAGCGTTTCAAGAATTTTGTCAGGCCCAGGCGTTTTGGTTAGAGGACTACAGCCTGTTTATGGCCCTTAAGGACGCCAACAATGGCCTGAGTTGGAGTGCATGGGAACCGGCTATAGCTAAGCGGCAACCCGATGCCCTGGCCATGTGGCGCGATAAATTGGCAGATGCCATCTTTTTGCAGAAGTTTTTGCAGTTTGAGTTTTGTCGTCAGTGGTTTGCCCTCAAAGCCTATGCCAATGAGCGACACATTCAGATCATTGGGGATATGCCCATTTATGTCGCCCACGATAGTGCCGATGTGTGGGCCTTTCCTGAGATTTTTATGATCGATCCAGAAACACTGACGCCATCAGAAATGGCGGGGGTGCCACCGGATTACTTTAGTGAAACCGGTCAACTTTGGGGGAACCCCACCTATAACTGGGACGTGCTGGAGAAAACCGAGTTTGACTGGTGGCTCAAACGCATTAAAACCTCGTTGGCCTATGTAGACCAAATTCGTATTGACCATTTTCGAGGGTTTGAGTCCTATTGGGCGATTCCAGCTGGTGAGGAAACGGCCATTAATGGTCAGTGGGTGGAGGCACCAGGCGTGGCCCTATTTGAGCAAGTAGAAAAGATATTGGGTAAACTCCCATTCCTGGCAGAAGACCTTGGCATTATTACCCCAGAGGTGGAAGCATTGCGAGACCAGTTTGGGTTTCCGGGCATGAAAATTTTGCAATTTGCCTTTGGTTCCGATCATCGCAATCCTTATTTGCCGTTTAATTGCGATCGCAACTTCGTTATCTACACCGGCACCCACGATAACGACACCACCGTGGGCTGGTATAACAGCGCCAATGATTACGAAAAACAGCGACTCACAACATTCGTTGGTGGGGTGGGGCCAGAGTCAGTGCACTGGGCCATGATCCGTTTAGCCCTATCATCCATAGCCACTCTGGCTATCATCCCCCTACAGGACTTGCTAGGCCTAGATTCCACCGCCCGAATGAATACCCCAGGGCTGGCGGAGGGCAACTGGGAATGGCGATTTGACGCTGCTATGTTAAACCCCACCCTATGTCAGCAGTTCACGACGCTTACCGAACTATACGGACGGGCCACCCATCAATGGCCGTAGCAAATTATCAAGAAATCTTGATTAGCACTGCTTAGCTTACAGACGGGATTATTTTTTGATGTTTTCAAGAAAATAAAAAATTGGTTAACACCTCAAAAAGGTTTCAACAGGCCCTTTAGAAAGGGTATCTTCCATAAAAATGCCTAGACTTTAGACTCTAGGCCAGCTTATGTAATTAAATTTACGGAAAATGATCTACTCAAGCAGGGTTCCCAGTGGCAACATCCCTGATAAGATTCAACCATAGAGGTAATGAAGGCAACATTTATGGCCATGGTTTCTAGCGGATTAGCTCCTGTTCAGTCCTCACTGCGGGTCGGTTTGGGTAGAGTGCTAGTCGTTGAAGATGAAGAGCTCATCAGAGAAACAGTTGCATTAGCCCTAGCTGAAGAAGGATTTGAGATTGTTCTAGCTGCTGATGGCCCCACAGCGTTAGAAAAGTTGATCGGGTCGGCAGACGGTAGTAGAGATGCTATCCCAGACATTAGCCTGGTTATTTTAGACCTGATGCTGCCAGGTATGAATGGCCTAGACCTATGCCGGTTAGTGCGGCATCGAGGGTTGGACGTACCCATTTTGATTCTGAGTGCTAAAGGCACGGAAATGGATCGAGTCGTTGGCCTGGAAGTGGGAGCCGATGACTACCTGTCTAAGCCCTTTGGTATGCGTGAGTTAATCGCTCGATGCCGTGCCCTGCTTCGTCGTTATCAATCTAAGGCCAAGTCAGAAGATAGCTCTGCGTTACGGTTTGAGAATATTGCCCTACACCCTAACGAGTGTCGTGCTTTTCTCAACGATGTAGAACTCAACCTATCGCCTAAAGAATTCAAAATCCTTGAACTCTTTATGGGGCGTCCTCGCCGGGTGTGGTCCCGCGACCAGATTATTGATCGTGTTTGGGGCTACGACTTTATGGGGGATAACAAGACAGTGGATGTCCACATTCGCTGGCTACGAGAAAAGCTTGAGGAAGACCCCAGCAAGCCAAAATATTTGAAAACTGTCCGTGGTTTTGGATATCGCCTGGGATAGCTCACCTCTGGAATATGTGCAGCCCTATCCGCAACTACCTTCAACATAAATAGTAGAGAGGATATGGCCTATGGCTAGTTACTGGATAATTTTTGTCTAGGGGACTGCAAGCTCTTTACCCGATTGCCATACCTTCCCCAAATCTTACAAAAATCCTTGATGGAAGTTTGTTAGAGTAGTCGCGCACGTAGTTCCATGCCCCCATGACTTCGCCCAATACAGATAGACCTTCAGATAGACCTTCTGGGGGGCGTCGATTTTGGAAAATAGCCGCCATTTCCCTCGGGGTAGGTACCCTAGTTATTGGCACAGCAGTCGCCATTGGTGCCTGGATATTTATTAATAAAGGGCTGACACCGCTACTAGAAAAACGCCTGTCTACCCTATTAGAACGTGAGTTAGAGCTGGGAGATCTGGAAGGATTGTCCCTCAATGGTCTGCGGGTAGGTCCGTCTAAACTAGGTTCAACAGCAACCGACCCTTCCTACGCCACAGCCGACGCTGTAGAGGTTGGGTTTAGCACCCTACAAGTCCTATTGCGGCGAGAACTAGAAATTGACCTGCGGTTAATTGGGGCCAAAGGTTATGTAGAGCAGCACCCGGATGATGGCTGGCTGGGCATTGATGTGCCAACATTTGAGCCGGTTGAAGATCCGGTCATCAAGGTGCGGATGGATGATATCGATGTGGTCAATAGTCAAGTGACCATGGTGCCGCTGCCAGCAGAGGGAGCAGCCCCTCAGCCTATAGTGATCAATGGGGTTAATGGCTCCGTAGCGATTGTTCCAGTAACAGTTAACGACCAGGACAGTCAGCGGGTGGAGGTTGATATGAGCGGCACCCCTCCCCAAGGCGGCAATCTAAACGTCATGGTTGCTGTCGAGCCCAGAGCATCTGGCGATACTGAGCAACCCATTGAGTACGTTACAAAACTAGGCATCGGAGGCACAGGCGTCGCCGCTGAGCCAGTCATGGCGTTTCTTCTACCGACCCTGGGCCAGCAAAACTTACCCATGGCAGCAACAGGGGGACGCGTTAGCGGTCAGTGGGCCATCACCTTTCTCCCTGAACAACCCGTCACCGTGGACGGTCAAGGTAGCGTTGACAACGGAGAACTACAGCTAACTGCCTTACCAAATACTGGCCCCTGGGGAAATACCGTTGAAAACATTGATGCCACAGCCAGGTTTAAGGGCACTACGATCACGGTTGATCGAGCCAGGGGTCGTTACGAATACCTAAGTGCCACGGCCACCGGCACCGTTGACTGGGAAGGGAACTATAACCTGAATGCCCAGGTGGCAGATGTGGATCTCGAACAGCTGCTAGAGCATTCTGACGTTGACAGCCCCATTGCCCTTAGCGGTGTCTTTGATAGCAATGTCGCCATTACAGGACCGATGTTGCAACCCCAGCTATCTGCTGATGTTGCCGCCATCGGCTCAGTTGTAGTCGATCGGGTAGTGCTTAATAATCTCAATGCCAATGTGTTATTAGCAGCAGATAACATTGAGGAGCTATTTAATCAGATCACAGTTACTCAGCTCAGCGCCACACCAGATTTGGGCGGTCAGCTAACTGGCTCGGGCGTTCTAAACCTGGCCAATTTGCCTGAGGGCTCACCAGAACTAGACGTCAAGGCTGATGTTAGTAATCTATCAGGGGATGACATTACAGCCCTTTACGGCATAGAGCAGCTACCCGTCACCTTAGGTGATGTGGACGCCACGGCAACGATTACTGGCCCCCCTGAAGCATTGGCAGCTCAGATTAATGTGCAAGCACCCACCCTGAGTTATGGTGGAAAAATTTATCCAGCTAATGCCACAGCCGTCTTTGCAAATGGTGGGTTGTCAATCCCCCAAGCCCAGGTACAAGTAGGCGCAGGCACATTGACTGGTAACGGCCAGGTGGGGACGGATAGTTGGCAAGCCAATATCATGGCCAACAACCTTGATTTACAGGCATTGGCCCAAAACCTCCCGATCGGGGGGACGCTTACGGCTGATGCGGCATTAACAGGTCCTCTGCAGGGCACATCCCTAGCAACACTGCTGGCCACAGGCAACTACAGTTTGCAACTGGCCAATGGTTCAGTTCAGGGGCAGGCCGAACTGAGCAACGGCAGTTGGCGAACCGATGCCAACCTGAATGCTGTTGGGCTTAATCAGTTTGCTGCTCAACTGGGGGGCCAGACTAGCGGCACCGTAAGTTTGGCGGGGGATATTGATACTCGCACCCTGGCTGATTTACGAGGACAGGGAGATCTCACCTTCTCAGCAGGGCTGGCCGGATTTTCCCCCCAGCTTGCTGGATTTGATGCCCCTTTAGCTAGTCGCGTTGCCTGGACTGGCCAAGAATTATTGATCGAGCAAGCCAATAGTGCTCAGCTACAGGCTCGGGGTATTGTCTCTCCCCAGTTAAATGGCAATCAGTTTCAGGGCATTCGCGGATTTTCCCTTGAACTAGATGCCCAGCGCTATCCCCTGGCCCTGTTACCCAGTCCTGTTCCCTTAGATGGCTTTGTTTCTTTAGCCAATGGTCGTCTGGTCGGCACCTTGAGTAATCCTAAATTTGATGGAACAGTTTTACTAGAAGACTTTGGGGTGAATCAGATTGCGTTTGATCCGGTCCTCTTAGGGCCAGTCAGCTACCAACCGCAGACAGGGTTAATGGTGGATTTGGATGGACAAAGTGGTGCTGCGACGCCAGGTGGACTGGCCGATGGCATTGCCGTTAGTTTTGAACAGCCGCGCGATCTTGCCTTTGATGTTAGCTGGCAGGGAGCTCAGGCCTCTGGTTATACCGATGGAAATGTGTTGAAAGCCAGTTTGCAAGATCTGCCTTTGCAGGCGTTGGGCCTGCCGACAGTGGCTCAATTAGGGGGCGGCTTAAAGGGCACTGTTTCTTCCCAAGGGGAATGGGAAATAGATTTTAATCGTCAAACGTTGACCGGTGGCGTATTTATCGATAACCCTGGTTTGGGCTATCTCAATGCGCAGCAATTTACGGGCCAAATTACCTATCGCGATCGCTATATTTTTTTAGACCAGGGTGAGCTGATATTTAATGCTTGTTCAGAGCAGCTGGCCATGACTAATACCAAACCTAGCTATTGTGGCTCTGCACCAGTGGCAGACAGCATCTATCAGTTTAGTGCCGACATGCAGCTAGATACCTTGGCCTATAACGCTAATGTCGCTGTTGAAAATGGTGATATTAGAGAGGTTTTCACAGCCCTTGCCATCATTGATTTAGAGGATCTGATTCAAACATTCCAACCAACAGCATGGCCTGTAAACCAGCCAGCTTCTGAGGACATTCCAGAGGTTTTGGCCACTCAGCCCGCTGGCAGTGCCGACTCCGACTTGCTCGATCAGCTGCGTCGATTAGCAGAAATTCAAAGAATTCAGGATCAAGTTGCGATCGCTGAAGAGGAGAACCCAATTCCCCCCATCGATCAGTTAGAAGGGCGGTTTGATGCAACAGTCGAATTGAGCGGTAATCCGCAACAACTACCCGAAATTACGTTTGATGTCGAGGGTCAAGATTGGAGTTGGACTCAGGATTTTGTAGCGGACCGAATGATTGCCAAAGGACAGTTGGCCAACGGTAATCTCACCCTTCAACCTGTGCGTTTGGAAACGGCGTTACGCTCTGATGTCAATGGCAATCCACAACTGGCCTTTGTGAACCTGGCTGGTAATTTATCCTTGGTCGAGCAGGATAATTCCAGTTTGCAGTTAGTGGTTGAAAAATTGCCGATGGCAGCAGTGCGAGATATCTTTAATCTTCCCATAGGACTGCAGGGGCGATTAAATGGAATCGCCAACTTTAGTGGTGGTCTGGGCAACCCAACTGTTCGTGGAGACATTATCTTGGCCAATGGCAGCATCAACAATCAGCCCATTGAAAAGGCCGAAGGATTGTTTCTCTATGAAAATGCCCGTTTATTAGTGCAGGGTGAGTTGCTCCAGGTCAATAATCCACAGCCGTTGACGCTGGTGGGGGATATTCCCTATGCCTTTGATTTTATGACGGTACAGCCCGAAGATGACCGCATTTCCCTGAGTTTGGATGTTGCTGATGAGGGGTTAGCCCTACTCAATGCCCTCAATAATCAAGTGCTATGGGAGTCAGGCCAAGGACGAGTAGCCCTTGAGATTGGTGGTCGTTTGAGTAACCCCACTGTTAGCGGTTCTATGGATGTTCAAGAAGCTGTGTTGCGATCGCCTCTGCTACCAGAACCCCTCACCAACTTTTCAGGCAACGTTGTTTTTGAAAATAACCAGATTAATGTTAGAGAACTGCAAGGCACCTATGGCAATGGCCAACTTCGAGCAGCGGGCAGTTTTCCGTTATCTTTTCCGTTTATCATTGATGAGCCGGAGCTCGAAATTTTAGGCTCTGAGGTCTTTAACGGTAGTAATACCAGCACCACCAATGAGACTGAGATTGTAACAACTCCAACAATTCCAGAGACTGCTGACGGAGCCCCCCAATCCACCCCTTTACATTCATCCGGGGCTCTGACAGTCACCCTAGATAAGATTGATCTTGATCTACGTGGGATTTACCGAGGAGGGGTTGAAGGTCAAGTCGTTGTGGGGGGGAGTCTACTGCTAGGTCCGCAGTTGGGCGGAGTCGTAGAGTTAAGCAATGGTCGTCTCTTTTTGCCGGAAGGTAATAACAATAATGCAGCGACCCCAGAAGTACCAGAGATTTCACCCTTTGTCCCTCGATTTGAAAACCTTAAAATTACGCTGGCAAATAATATCCAGATTCAACAAAGCAACTTACTTAATGTTGTTGCCCAGGGTGATTTAAATATCACAGGCCCTCTCCGACCCTTTGGTGCCATGCAGCCAGCAGGGACTATTCGACTCAGATCTGGTCGAATTAATCTTTTAACCACCACATTCCGATTAGCCGGTCGCAATAACCTGGCCCGATTTATACCAGAACGAGGGATTGCTGATCCCCTGTTAGATATACAGTTGCGCACCTCTGTGGCAGAAACTCGGCAAAACAATATCGTCGAAGCAACCACGTTTGCATCCTCATCAGAAGTTGATGACAGCTCTCTTGATCCGTTTCAGAGCACCACAGGATTAGAAACGATTCGTATTCGTGCCAGCTATAAAGGGAGTACCAGTAATTTGCTAGAGAGTTTATTTCTCTCAGATATTAGCGATGCCGTTATTGAATTTTCTAGCTCCCCTCCCCGTTCTAGACAGGAAATTGTAAACTTACTCAGCGGCAGCTATATTGCCGCGTTTCAATCAGGTCAGGGAGTCCTTAACTTCTTTGGTGGGGCTTTGCTTAATAGCCTGCAAGACTTCATCGGTAGAACCCTTAACCTTAGTGAGTTCCGGCTATTTCCAGTGACCAGTTCTTCCCGCTTTGCCAGCGATGAAAACAGTGGTTCTACCCTGGATGTAGCTACAGAAGTTGGCTTTGATGTGACCGATAACGTTACCCTGTCTCTGGTGAAAATTTTGACCGATAACACGCCCACAGAATTTAACCTGCGCTATCGACTGACAGACGAGTTCACGATTCGTAGCACAACCAACTTTGATGATCGAAATCGAATTTTGTTAGAGTTTGAGACGCGCTTTTAGACTAAGGGGGCTACACAGAAATAAAGTTCGTCGGTGGTGAAGGGCCGTGGCCAGTGACCTAAAGTCCGGGCAGTGGGCAATGGTGTTTGACGGTAGACTGTTTCTTTAGTGAATATTTTCAACTCTATGCTCTATTGCCTAGCGAGCTATACGAGCGAACGGTCTAGCGCAGTGAACTACCTATTGCCTTTAAATTTATCAAATTGCTAGTTACCCTCACTGAGGGTGTATCTATACTGATAACTAGTCAAATCAAATGAAGTAAACCTAAGGCGTCCTAACACCAGTTCCATAGATTGCGATTTAATTCTTTCAAGAATGTCACCGACCTAGGCATTTATCAGACCTTCCCTATCCTCGCCTACTTCCTATGAATCAGCTTATATCTCGGCTTACTCGTCCTGCTCTTGCCACCCTCCTAGCCTTATTGGGGTGTGGTTGGACAGCCCGTGCCGTCAATGCCCAAGCACTGTTGCCTTACACGTTGCCATTGGATGAGGATCGGCTAACAGCAACGGGACTTAGCTTGGCCCAGGAAGCCGCTCAACTGGCTCAATTTCAGCAGTATGACGAGGCCTTAGCTCGAATTCAGCTGGCAGCTCAGTTGGCCCCGCGCGATCCACAAATTTTGGCATTGATGGGAAGTTTGCATTTACAGGTAGGCAACAGTGCGGCAGCCGTTACGGCGTTAGAAACGGCAAAATCCATCAATAGTAGTGATGCCACTATCTGGTTTACCCTGGGATCGGCCTACTTTAGTGAATCTAAGTATCTACAGGCAGCCAATGCTCTAGAAAAGGGCTTAGGGCTAGAACCTGGTAATGCCGGAGCCCATTTTGATTTGGGTAATGCTTATTACAAGCTAAATCGCTATGAAAAGGCCATTGACCAATATGAATCTGCCATTGGCTTCAACGAAGCTTTCTGGCCAGCCGTTAATAATATTGGTCTTGTGCTTTATGAAATGGGACAGTTAGAACCGGCCATTGAACAGTGGGAGCGCTCTCTCAATTTATCCGAGGAGGAACCAGAACCCACATTAGCGATCGCAGCCGCCCAGTATGCCGCCAACATTAACCGACCAGCTGCGATCTCAGCTGCTACTGCCGCCCTAGAGCGTGACAGTCGTTATTCAGATCTAGAATTTTTAGAAGATAACCTTTGGGGCAGCCGGTTGTTGAAAGCGGCTGAAACCATGTTTGGCACCCCCAGGCTGCAGGAAGTGCTTTCTGGACTTTAGGCCAGAACTTAACCTCACTAGGTAAACCGAGGATTTAGATCCTTTAAGAAATATACTACCTAAGCATTTAGGTAGTATATTTGATCTACTATTTAAATCTAATCTAGTTTCTAAAGAAACTCATGCTGATTACATGAGGTTATTCGCCAATCATTGATTTAACATCATCTACAAACTTCTGATGATCAACAATAGGCTTTGAAATGTAGCCATCCGCTCCACTCTGTTGTAAAAAGGTTTCGCGGTCGCCATCCATAGCATGGGCGGTTACTAAAATGATGGGTAGTCCAGCAGTGGTACTATTTGCCTTCAGCATTTGGGTAATGCGGATACCATCTACCGGTTTACCTTGATAAATGCTGTGAGAGAGGGAAACATCCATTAAAATAACGTCTATTTCGCCACTTTCAGCAATTTGCATGACTTCCTCTACATTTTCCGTATGTTTGACCGCTAAGCCACCGCGCTTGGTCAAAATTTTCGAGAAAACGCGGGCGTTGATCATGTCGTCTTCTACGATTAAAACTGTTTTCATAGGCGTTTCGTTAACACAGCAAAGTTACTATGGCCGTTGTTAGGTATTGACTTCAGTTGATCAGGTCAATGTAAAATTTGTCAAAAAACAATGACTCAGGTGTTTGCAAGTCTATTGAATTCTTGATCAATTTGGATCTGAACTATTGCGGATCCATGACGCTTGTGTATAAGGTACAGCATTGGTAAGGCTAATTACTGTCTTGAGGGCAGCTTTCAAGGATACGAAATCATGGCAAACCAGCTAAACGCATTTTCGGATGAACAAATTGTCGTTACCTCTCTTCATACAGAGGTGCAACGATCATATCTGGAATATGCCATGAGCGTAATTGTCGGGCGAGCCTTGCCCGACGTACGTGATGGCCTTAAACCCGTCCATCGGCGTATCCTCTATGCCATGCACGAACTGGCGTTAACCCCCGACCGACCTTTTCGAAAATGCGCTCGTGTCGTCGGAGATGTACTGGGTAAATACCACCCCCACGGCGACCAGGCCGTCTACGATGCGCTGGTACGTATGGTGCAGGATTTTTCCAGTCGCTACCCATTGTTGGACGGCCATGGCAATTTTGGCTCAGTGGATAACGATCCCCCGGCCGCCATGCGGTATACCGAAACTCGGCTGGCCCCGGTTAGCCACGAGTCGTTGCTGGGGGAAATCAGTGATGCAACGGTAGATTTTACCGATAACTTTGACAGCTCTCAGCAGGAACCCACCGTATTGCCTGCTCAGCTGCCTAACCTGCTGCTCAATGGTAGTTCTGGAATTGCGGTGGGGATGGCGACCAATATTCCTCCCCATAATTTGGGAGAAGTGATTGATGGTTTGATCGCCATTATTGATCGTCCCAACATTTCCGATGAGGCGCTGTTTAAGTTGATTCCGGGGCCAGATTTTCCCACCGGAGGTGAAATTACTGGCACTAAAGGCATTCATGATGCTTATCGTACGGGGCGTGGCAGTATCCCGGTGCGAGGCATTGCTAGCTTTGAGGAAGTTCAGCCGGGTAAAGGTCGCCAGCGCCGCAATGCGATTGTGGTGACTGAACTGCCCTATCAGGTCAATAAAGCTGGCTGGATTGAAAAGGTGGCCAACCTGGTTAACCAGGGCAAGCTGGACGGCATTGCTGATATTCGCGATGAAAGCGATCGCGATGGCATGCGGGTGGTAATTGAGCTAAAGCGAGAGGCTCAACCCCATAGTATTTTGGCCGCCCTCTACAAGATGACGCCCCTACAAAGTAATTTTGGCGCAATTATGCTAGCGCTGGACGGGGGGCAGCCGGTACAAATGCCTCTGCGCCATATGCTGCAGTCTTTTCAAGATTTTCGTGAAGAGACCCTGGTACGGCAATATACCAACGAACTAGAAACAACCGATCGACGTTTGCATATTGTCGAAGGCTTGTTGACGGCCCTCGACAGTATTGATGAGGTCATTGAAATTCTGCGGGCATCACCGGATGGGTCAACGGCCAAACTGGAACTGATCGAGCGGTTTGATCTGAGTGACCGACAGGCCGATGCAATTTTGGCCATGCCCCTAAGGCGACTGGTGGGCTTAGAGCAGGAAAAACTGCTGGATGAGTTTGATGAGCTATCGACGATCAAGGAAAACCTGGAACGTTTACTATCGGATCGTAAAGAGCGGCTCAAGGCCCTCAAAAAAGAACTTAGAAAGCTTAAAAAGACCTTTGGAGATGAGCGTAGAACTCGACTGCAAAGCGCTAGTGAACGGGCCGCAGAAGAAGAACGCCTGGCCAATTTGGTCGCCGAAGCCGAGGAAGAAGAAACCGTGGTTGAGCTTACTCGCAAAGGGTATGCCAGACGCGTTTCTCCGCGTGCCTATCAGCGTCGACAGGGCAAGCAAGAGTCCCCCACGACCAAGCTAACGGAGATGGATGATGTCACCATTCAAACGGAGTTTGCCTGGACAACCCAAAGTTTATTGATATTTTCCCGCGATGGCAAAGCCTACAGTTTGTCTATAAACGACGTACCCCTGGCACAACGGCAGTCAAAGGGACGGCCATTAGTGAATTTGCTCCCCGATGCCATTGGTAATGATCCAGATGCGCTGCTGCCACCGATTTTGATGACGGATGAGGTGATGGAGCAGCAGATAATTTTGGTAACGACCCAGGGAAAAATTAAGCGTCTGCCCCTCACTGAGTTTGAATCTATTACTGGACGCGGCTTGGTAGCCATTAAACTCAAACCAGAGGACCAACTGGCCTATGCGGTAATCGCTGATTTAGAACAGGATCTGATGCTAGCATCCTCCGGTGGACGGTTATTACGCTTCTCCATTGATCGCGATCAGCTGCCCGACACCAGTCGAAATTCTCAAGGAACTCAGGCTATTCGAGTGATTAAGGGAGAATCTGTGATTGGGTGTCTGCCCATTCAAAACAGTACCTATATGTTGTTAATGTCGGCCAAGGGCTATGCCAAACGGATGCAGGTGGGGGCCATTAAGCGGAGTAGTCGAGGGGGCATTGGTTCCCAGTCATTTAAGTTCAGTCAAAATGCTGATCAATTAGTGAGTCTGGTGGATGCCTTAGAACCAGGCGATTTCACCATCATGACGAGCCAAGATCGAGTGGCTCGTTTGCGGCTGAAGAAGGTTCCTCTGCGGGGGCGCTCTCAACCTTGCGATCGCATCCTTACGCCTGCCCGTGGTGAAACCATTACCGATATTCTGGTATCTGACCCCAATTAGGAACTAACCGTGGCCGAGGTTGTTATCGACAACGTTTACAAAACATTTCCTCGTCAATCTTCAGATGCTAAGCCAGCAACGGTGCTCAAGCGCATTCATCTGGATGTTAAAGACGGTGAATTTATGGTACTTGTGGGGCCGTCTGGCTGTGGTAAGAGCACCCTACTGCGTCTGATTGCCGGGCTAGAAAGTATTACCGGCGGTACGATTACCATTGGTAATCAGCGGGTCAACTCCTTGCCACCCAAACAGCGCGACGTGGCCATGGTGTTCCAAAGTTATGCCCTCTATCCGCACTTGAGCGTTTACGACAATCTCGCCTTTGGCCTACGGCGCACTGCTGATGATTTGCCCGCCATTGCCCGTTGGCAACAGGTATTATTTGGTCTAACTCGACTGCTACCACCTGGGTTTCACTACTGGCCAGAACGAGAACAGACCATTGCCAAACGGGTTAAGGCCATTGCTGAAATTTTGCAAATTACGCCGTTGCTAAAGCGCTTACCTCGACAGCTTTCAGGTGGTCAAAAACAGCGGGTGGCATTGGGACGGGCCATGGCCCGTAATCCCCAAGTGTTTTTGATGGATGAACCCCTCTCAAACCTGGATGCTAAGCTGCGCACTGAGACGCGCGCCCAGATTGTGACCCTGCAGCGTCAGTTAGGCACCACCACAATCTATGTCACCCATGACCAGGTAGAAGCCATGACCATGGGGGATCGAATTGCCGTTATGCACCAGGGGGTTATTCAACAAATAGCTGCTCCGCTAGAGCTTTACCATTCTCCAGTCAACCGATTTGTGGCCGCGTTTATTGGTTCACCACCGATGAACTTTCTCACGGTTAAAGTACAGCCTCCCTTAACCCTTATTCATCCTGCCTTTCGAGTCACATTACCCAGCCATTGGGAACCCATTTTGGCCAACTATGCCCATCAAGTTCTTACCCTCGGCATTCGGCCAGAACATTTGCGTCTGGCCGTCCCAGCACCTAAACATTTAGCCGTAACTGTCCAGCGCACCGAAGCCCTTGGCAGCGAAACCTATCTCACCGTAGATTTAAACGAGGTCCCCGACAATCAATCAAATAATGTTGATTCTTACAAGGCTGCACCTGAGGAGAAAACATTGTTGGTACGTCTTGACGGGATTGAAGCAACCTCTCCTCGTTCTGGCGATCAGCTGACTCTGGGCATGCGTGTAGAACATATCCATCTATTTGAGCCAGACACTGGCAACACCATTTCTCAAACAGCTAACCCCTTAAACATTGACGTTTAACTAAGCTTAAATGCAGAGAAAAGATGTTTTATTTCCTGATATGAGACTTTTGGCGTAGACACAGACCAAGTCCGGCTAGTGCGATCGCAACAGTCGATGCAGGTTCTGGCACTGATGCTGGATCCATCTCATCAGGTTCGGTAAGCATCACCTTAAAATCACTAATGGTGACCAGGGCGCGACCACCGCGATTGTCAGCCGTGCTAATTTGAAATCCAAATATTTGATTAGCGTCAATTGATACGAGGGTGGTACCTGATTGCGTATTGGGGCCACCTCGATCAATCAGCTCAGTAAAGGTTCCATCAGTTTGCGGATCAGTAGGCGGAAAATTACCAATGGCAAAACCGAAGGGATCAAAGGCTGCGCCAAGGCTATCTGTCGTATTGTAGTTCCAGCTAAAAGAGATATCGATCGCTTCAGGCGCTGTCACAAAAACAGTTGTAATACTATCTTCACAAAGGAACAGTAACTCGAAGGGGACCGTACTACAACTGAGGCCAAACTCGTCCAAAATAGCAGATTGATCACTACCCAGTAGCGTCAGTGAACCAGGTGCATCCGTAAAATCTACTGAGCCATTAAAGGGGGCTAAGGGAATCCCTCCAATGGTAATTTGTGAATTATCAATATCAGGGAATGCCGGACTACTATTGAATAGCTCCCATTGTTCTGGGGCAAAGCTACCGGTGAATCCTTCTTGAGCACTTGCGCCCGCAGCAGTTGTACTGATAACAGCTGCTGTTGCGATAAGTGTACCTAAAACTGTATTCAGAATGGCCTTTGCCATTTTATTCCGCAGTAAAAAACCTTAACCTATTGCACTTAACAAGGATTAGTTGACCTAACCGGAAGATGACCTGATATTCGTACAAATTAACACGCACTTATCAGTGTTTTTTTGCATTAATCTGCCATTACGCTGACTATAATCTCCCTAAAACATAAATGTCAGACATAGGGACAAGCATTTACTAAAACAATATTGTTGCTCTCGCTTTATTAAGCTTGATTGATGCTGCAATCACAAGTTCTGGTAAAGCTAAATCAACAACTAATGAAGTCCATCGTAGTCATCCGTAATTACACTGCACCTATATAGACTAATTAACCAATTAAGTAGTTCCGTTAAGTCATTAGGGTTGCCCCTCTGGGTATCTAAACGCATCTGATTCATTGATATAGGCACAAAAACCGTAACTGCAATACACATAAATATTGCGGAGTATATCTTCGTATCAATTATTTTTCAGAATGTCGGGTAAATCTACGTGGACATGGCTCAAAAGCTGTAGTCTAAAATCGCAACTTGCTAGTCAGAGGAGACATTATGGGAATGCATCGGGACAGAAAAAAAATTGGTCTACTGACAAGTGGCGGAGATTGTGCTGGACTAAATGCGGCCTTGCGAGCCGTGGTTCATCGAGCCAATAGCTATGGTTGGGAGGTTTTAGGCATCTCTCGGGCTACCCATGGTTTAATGGCCCGTCCACCTGAATATGTAGAATTTGATGTGTCCAGTACCCACAACTTGCTCCTAGCTGGAGGAACCGTACTTGGAACTACTAACAAAGGCAATCCGTTTGACTTTCCCCTACCAGATGGAACAACGTGCGATCGCTCCCAGGAAATTATCGATGGCTATCATTTGCTAGGTCTAGATGCCTTGATTGGAATTGGCGGTGATGGGAGCATGGCAATTTTACGTCGTCTGGCCCAACAAGGCGGTCTGAATCTAGTCGGGATTCCCAAGACTATTGATAACGACTTGGGCTGTACAGAACGTTCTATTGGCTTTGATACCGCTGTCAATATTGCGACTGAAGCCTTAGATCGACTGCATTTTACTGCCGCTAGTCATTCTCGGGTAATGATTTTAGAGGTGATGGGGCGTGATGCTGGCCATATTGCCTTAAATGCCGGCATTGCTGGTGGTGCCGATATTGTCCTCATTCCTGAGATTCCTTACACCATCGATAATATTTGCCAAACCATTAAGGGACTCAAACGCAACTTTGCCACCATTATTGTGGCAGAGGCCGTTTGTACCGAAGCCGGTGACAAAGTCACTCAAACCAATCGATTGGGCCAATGTCGATTGGGCGGTATTGGTGAATATTTAGCCGAGCAAATCACTGAAACCATTGGTGCTGAAACTCGCGTAACCGCCCTGGGGCATGTTCAGCGGGGAGGAACCCCTTCTCCATTAGATCGTGTACTGGCTACTACCTTTGGTGTAGAAGCTGTCGATCTAATTGCGGCTGAAAAGTACGACCATATGGTGAGCTGGCAAAATCGTCAGGTGGTTCATGTCCCCATTGCCGAAGCCATTGCCGAGTATCGAGCCGTTAACCCTCAAGATACCCTGGTTAAAACTGCTCGGGGCATGGGCATTTGCTTGGGAGATAACAGTTGTCAAGTTGTAGATACCCACATTCATTGCAATACAGCTGTGTTAGCCCAGGCCTAATTCTCCCCGAAACAGATCGGTGAATGTAAGCTTCTGTTAACCAATGGTGTGATTGCGCAGATCACGGTAGACAATAACCCAAAGGCAAAGAGCCATATTTCTGTGCCTTTGGGTGTCGTTGTTAGTTTGTAAAAGAGTTGATAACGACAGTTTTATTGATACCCTTTAGGGCGCTACCCTATGCAATTTGCTAAATCGTTGACGTCGACCCAGGATGATACGCAAGAGAAAATTCTTGGAGCGGCCCAACGATTGTTTGCTCGCCATGGCTACGGGGGGACAACCACCCGAGATTTAGCTCAAGCCGCAGGTGTGGCAGAAGGCACACTGTTCCGACACTTTGAAAATAAAAAGGCAATTTTGATTGAGGTCGCTACCCGTGGTTGGGTAGACTTGCTGACTGAATTACTGACTGAGCTTAGCGAAATGGCTAACTATAAAGCGATTGCCAAGGTTATGCGCAAGCGTATGCTGAATCTGTCAGCTAATACAGACATGCTGCGAGTATGTTTTATGGAAGCCCAGTTTCACCCAGAGCTGCGAGAACGGGTACAAGCTGAAGTCATTGCAAAAATGACTGACGTGGCCGAAGCATTCTTTCAGACAGCCATGGATCGAGGCACCTATCGCCCGATGAACCCCCGTGTTGTGGCCCGTATTTTTCTAGGCATGTTTACGATTGCAGGCTTTAGTCAGGTCACTCTGGCCGATGAAGCCAGTTCCCCCCAAGATATGAAGGAATTGGCTGAAACCCTGGCTGATATTTTTCTAAACGGTGTGTTGGTCAACAAAGAAGCCTAGTTCTGACGCCTTGGCTCTAGATTATTGATGTCATTGGCATCCACCCGATAGGCAGCACCAAACCCCATGACAAATTGTCCTGCCTGGGGTTGCAGTTGGAAAAGCTGGAAGTCGGGTAGCCCTTTGATTAAACCGATCACCTGGCCAAAGCGCGCCTCAAAGCGATTAATCAGCGGTTGCCACTGGGCTGTGTCGCGGGGCAGAACGTTTGCAACGCACTCATAGGTAAGGCGACGACGGGCAAAGATTTCTTTGGTCTCGGCTTCATCTTCGATAAAAAGAACGCTAACACGGCCAGTTTGCTTCAGGTTAGCCGTATGGGCTGATAAACCACTGATGTAAATATATATATTTCTATCTGCATCCATTAAAAAAGGTGCGTAGCTAGCCTGGGGTATGCCATCGGCACTGGCTGTACTCAGCATGATGCTGCGAAACTTCTCAGGAAATTCTTGATAGCGCTCAATCACGCGATTAAAGTCAGCCATGGTCTAGAGCAAAATTAAGCAGGTTGGTTTGATGTGTTTAAAGGTATCACTCTCCACTCTTCACGCTTAATCATCGATTGATCTTATGCGATTTTGGCAGTAGCAATATATTAGTCATCTAACTTGATAGCCATTTAACTTGTGGTCCTTCCGGTAAAATACTCAGGCTGGTTATCTATGTGCCGTTATGGTTCGTCGTATCGTTCAAACTGATCAGGCTCCTGCTCCCGTTGGTCCTTACAATCAGGCTGTTGTTGCTTCAGGGGAAATGGTATTTGCATCAGGCCAAGTAGCCCTTGATCCACGCAGCGGGTCTTTGGTGGGTGAAGGCGATGTGGCCGCTCAAACTAAACAGTGCCTGGATAATCTGAAGGCTGTTTTGGCAGCCGCCGGAGTCACCATGGCCGATGTGGTTAAAACGTCCGTTTTCTTAAAAAATATGAATGACTTTGCCACCATGAATGGTGTCTATTCCACCTACTTTGATGAAACAACAGCCCCCGCTAGGGCCTGTGTTGAGGTGGCCCGTTTGCCAAAAGATGTGTTAGTCGAGATTGAATGCATCGCAGTGAAATAGCTTTTATCGGGGCGTTGCATTAATGCCCCTAGCCTTAATGCCTAGTTTTTGAACCGGTTGACGGTTTAGAGTTTGCACGTTACCGTACAAGTATCTAAACAAATATCTCCAAAACAAGTTTCAACCCCATGCAGCACCAGTTTTTTTACTTTTGGTTTAGTCAGGTTCACCGGCAATGAACCCTAGCACTAGCATGGGAAGCCGGTGAACCGCAGGGTGTAAGCTCTGCGGTTTTGTTTTATTCACCAATATCTGCCCGGATTTAACTATTTATTTTGACCACCATGATCGTCTGCTACAGCTGGCAATTTACTTTTTACTTTTTTACGCCACCACCGGGTAGGTAGCGTTTGATTTGCTGTACTGACTTGCCCGGAGCCCCAAAAGGCTACGGGCTTTTTTGTTTTTTGCTGTTATTTACTTTCCAAATCTATGAAGGACGCCAAACTAGTCACCAAACTCCATAACGATCACACCAGTGAAATTGAAATCGCTCCAGCTACTGAGAATACACCTGCGATCACAGTCGGCGGAAAAGCTCTCTTCATTGTGGGTGGACCCTGTTCCATCGAGAGTATGGCTCAGATGGAAGCTATTGCCGAAGCGAAACTTCCCTTGCAGGGGTTACGCGGGGGGATCTATAAGCCTCGTACCTCCCCTTACGCATTTCAGGGCCTAGGTGAGGTTGGGTTAGACATTCTCTCAGCAATACGTCAGCGGTATGGGGTACCCGTAATTACCGAAGTCATGGCTATTAGTCAGATTGAAAAGCTAGCTCCCCATGCTGATGTGCTGCAGGTAGGCAGTCGTAATATGCAGAATTTTGATTTGTTAAAGGCCCTTGGTGATGTGGATAAACCCGTTTTACTAAAACGCGGGTTAGCGGCAACTGTCACCGAGTTCGTCATGGCAGCAGAATATATTGCCAGCCATGGCAACCCTAATATTATTCTGTGCGAACGTGGTATTCGTAGCTTTGATACCTACACGCGTAACGTGCTTGATCTAGGGGCTGTGGTCGCCCTTAAGCAAATTACCCATTTGCCTGTTTTAGTTGATCCAAGCCATGCCACGGGTAAGCGGGAACTGGTGGCGGCCTTAGCTCGGGCTGCGATCGCAGCTGGTGCGGATGGTTTGATCATTGAATGCCACCCAGACCCAGACAGGTCCATAAGCGATGCCAGACAGACCATTAGTTTAGGGGCCATGGCAGACCTTGTGGACAGTCTAGAGCTTATAGCACAGGCTGTTGGTCGCTCCATCAAGCCACAACATTCATTTAATTTAGTGTCCTAGGCAATACCATGAATGGGCCAAATTAGAGCACATTTCCCGGAACAACACAGGAAAGCACCCAGTCTGTAAAGCTTAAAAATATATCAGGATGTTATCACCCAAAAACAAGACGTCCATAACTACAGACTTGCATTGGGTCAAAGCGCTAAACTCCCTAAGAGCAAGAGTTTGGCAGACCTTTAACGTTCCAGAGGGATGTGCTCTTTTTACAGGATGTTCTGACTTCTAAGTTTTTTGTAGTACAACTATTCAGGCACTGCACTAACTGTTGACAATTAGTACCAATGTATTGCTTGAGGGATTGGGGGTATCAAAAACCAGTCTCTTATCTCCTAGGTTCTAATCCACTAGGTTCTAATCCACATAGTAACGGTTAAAACGAAAGGGGGCTAAACCCACGGCGTCCATCCTGCAACCAGTTGCTTCTTCTACAAACAAACTAATGCTCTGGATGTAGATAAAACTTAATTCAGATTCATGTGCATATTCAGATCTCAATTAAATAAGTCAGAACATTTTATTTGAATTTTTAGAGGAAGTCTGAGGTGAGACGAAAGCAATTTTTAAAGCGTGTACCCGCTGTCGCTGCACTCTCAGTTCTGGCCATTTTAGGCCTTAAAAACTTTGCTGTTGATTTCAATCAATATAGTAGTTACAGCGCGTTAATCTCAGATCAGCTGGTCAATGAGTCAGCCGTACAACTAGCGCTACAAAATATTCGCTATACCATTTCACAAAATGGCCAATCTCTAAACACAGCCCTGCTTGACACCGAAAAAGTTCAAGTTCAGCTCACTGAGCAAATTCCCATTTCCGTATCCAAAAAAGATACAACGCGCTTACAAAGACAGCTCGCCTTTAATGCTGAATTATTAGACGAAAAACGACAACTGATTGAACAACTTGAAGTTCACCACGCCGAGCTCAGGACAGCGCTAGCCCAGGAAGCTAATTTACTCAATGGGCTAAATGGCAATCTAAGACTTGAAGTTGAGGCCCTATTAGATGACCTTTCCCTCTACGCCATCACCAGTGATAAAAAGCTTATCGCTATTATAAAAACAAAGCTTAGCCGTTTAGAAATACAACTGGGTAGCAACTCTGGAACACAGCGTCAACTTGAGCAGACGGTTCAACTAGTTTTAGACAACAAACCAGCAGCTGACGAGTTGGTTACTCAAGTATTTGATCTACCTCTGATCAATAATATTAGAGCTCTAGAACAGCAGTTTGATGCTATCCAACAAGCTACACGTACACGCATTGCCATCTATCGAAACTTTATCTACATATTGGTTATTACTAGCCTGGGGATAGTCGCTCTTTGGGTTATCAATCGTCTAAAAAAATCCAGCCAGAAAACAGTCAAGGTCTTAGAAAGCATAACGGATGCCTTTATTGCAGTAGATCGTAAATGGTCGATTACCTACGTCAATGCTCAGGCTGCCGATATTCTTAAATATGAGCAGTCAGGTTTGTTAGGGCAAGATTTTTGGAAAGTTTTACCCGAATCCCTCGGCAAACGCTTTACCGAATACTATCGTCAAGCAGTTGCTACCAATCTAAATGTCGTCAGCTTTGAAACCTATTATGAGCCCACCGAACGTTGGTTGATGGTCCGTGGCTACCCAGGAACCGATGGTCTATCCATCTTTTTACAAGATTTTACGGAGCGAAAACAAGCTGAAGAACAACTGATTGAGCTTAATCGCGATTTGGATAATCGAGTTAAAGACCGCACAGCTCAATTAGCAAGTGCCATGGAAGATGCAGAAACAGCACGAATAAAAGCAGAGGATGCCAACCGTTCTAAAAGTGAGTTTCTCGCCAACATGAGTCATGAACTACGGACGCCGCTTAATGCCATCATCGGCTATAGCGAAATGCTAGAAGAAGATGTCACGAGCATTGGGGAAGAGGAGTTTGTACCTGATTTACAAAAAATTCAAGGTGCAGGAAAACATCTTTTAGGACTGATTAATTCGGTACTCGATTTATCCAAAATCGAGGCAGGTCGAATGGAGCTTTTCCTAGAAGATATCTGCATTAACACTATAATCGATGAGATTATCGGCACTATTCAACCCTTAGCTCAAAAAAATGGCAATCAGCTATTGATGTCTTGTCCTAATGACATTGGAGTAATGTATGCAGACCAGGTTAAATTGCGGCAAAGTTTGATAAATCTATTGAGTAATGCCTGCAAGTTTACTGAAAACGGCAACATTACCCTGACAGTTGAACAATTCCATCCTCAAGAACAAGAAAACAGTTGGCTGAAATTTATTGTTGCTGATACTGGCATTGGCATGACGCCTGAACAAATGGGAAAAGTTTTTCAGGCATTTACCCAGGCAGATACATCGACTACGCGCAAGTATGGTGGTACTGGCTTAGGCTTAACCATCACCAAGCAATTCATTGCCATGATGGCTGGAGACGTAACTGTCGACAGCATCTATGGTCAAGGCACAACGTTTACTCTATCCCTCCCGCGTACAGTCAAACCAAACAAACCATCAGATCAAACCTTCTTTGCTCCCCCTGTTCGCTTAATTGAGAGAGAACCTATTTCAACAATTCATAAATTATCAGGCCAAGATTTAGAAAGGACAATTCTAGTTATTGATAATGATCCAGAATCCTGTGAAAGCTTACATGGTCATTTATCAAATTCCGGTTACAACGTTGTATGTGCCGTTGATGGACAGCAAGGGTTAGTGTTAGCTAACGAACTGCTCCCCGACGCAATTATTCTGGATATGATGTTGCCTGAGCAGAGCGGATGGAGCATCTTACAGGAACTTAAGACTATGCCAACGCTATCTCAAGTACCTGTCATTTTATTATCTCTGGCCGAAGAGCCTAACCGAGCATATCAACTTGGTATTACTGACCATATGCTTAAACCTATTGATCACGTTCGTTTACTCAGTATCTTAGATGCCCAAATCCCTGAACCAAAAACTGCCAAGATTCTCGTCGTTGAGGATGATGTCAACGCTAGAGAAATTATGGGACGTTTTCTACAGCAGCATGATTGGACTGTTGTACTGGCTACAAATGGCCAGCAAGCTCTGGACTATGTCAAAACTACGGTTCCCGATTTAATTGTGTTAGATCTGATGATGCCTGGTATGGATGGGTTTGAATTTATTGAGATTCTACGCCAAACACCAGACTGGAGAAATATTCCGATCATTATTGTGACCGCAAAAACCCTTACTGTTAAGGATCAACAACGTCTAGATGGTGTTGTTCGGGTGTATCAAAAAGCTGATTTCAATCGACAGGAACTGCTGAATGACGCACGCAACCTTGTGTTCGCCAAAGCCGATAGCACCCCAGTAGCAGGCTAATAAATACGTTTAGACGTTACAAATAATGTTGAGATGCCTAGGCAATGCTGGCATTTCATACGTGATGTTAACCCCGCGCATGGTAAAAATCGATATAGTATTCTTAACTATGGACATACATTTTCCGGAACCTATCCCTGTTTGCCAGCATCTGTATAAAGAAGTTTTGCTGCAATTGGGTGCTGTAAAACAAATAGTCAGGGTAATTATCTAGCTTTATCAGATATACATAGGTGACCTTCATTTTATTATTGGAAGCTTGTTATTTTATAGAAGGGATACTCATTAGATTAATTCCTTATTTTGTTAAGGGCAAAATAGGACATCAGTATTTTAGGAGTTGTGTTGCCAAATTATTTCTATGTTGAATAAGTTTTTAAGAATTGCCAGATTATGGCATCCTTATTTTTTATTTATACAGTTTAAATTCCCCACTCATTTGTGTGGTTATTGAATAGTTAATCGTTTGGATTATATTCACGTGTTGCAAAGAGCTTGTATTACAAGCCCATGACCATTCTCCTTATATAGATAAAAACTTTAGGAGGTTTTTTCTAGTGAATCGAGACTCTCTATTTAAAGGAGCAGGTGTAGCTACAGCTCTTCTGCTATTAGGATTTTTAGGGGTTAAAGGAAAATCCGTTGACGTTAGTCAGTATCAAGAATATGCAGATTTAATTGCTAGCCAAGTTGAAAGCGATACAGAAGTTGAGCTGGCGATACTTAAAGAACGCTACACACTCCTAAAAAATGATGAGCCACTGGAAGAAGCCTTAGCTGAAGAGTTAGTCATTCAGCAAGAGTTGGCACAGGAAATTCCCAGTTTTGTAGTAAAAGAAGATCGCGAACAGCTACAAAGCCTAATTAGCCGTGATGCTCAGCTTTTAGAAGAGAAAACTGAACTTGTTAAACAGTTTCAGGCGACTAATGGGGAACTAAAAAAAGCCTTAATGCAACTGCCTGGGTTAGTTAATAAACTGAAAGATACCAATAATGCAGACCTTGAGCAGTTAATTGATGATGTGTTGATCTACATCATGGCCACCGATGAACAGTTGGTGACTACGATTGAGCAGGAATTGAATACGGTTAAGTCTAAACTCAGTGCGGGGGAGTTTTATAGTTCAGAAGACGTGGCTCTGGTTGTTCAACTAACTCAAACAGTGCTAGATAATAAGCCATCTGCTGATGCACTGCTAGATCAGGTTGTAAATCTACCGCTGACTAACAATATTCGTGAGTTAGAAACTACCTTTGATCGCTCAAGTCAAGCAGCGTTTGAACGGACTGCTATCTATAAAACCGCAGCCTATTTAGTTTTACTAGCCATCATTATTGCAGTTGCCTATGGGTTAGTTACTCGCTTACGGCAGTCTAGTCAGCGTACCACCAGTGTACTGGAAAATATTACCGACGCCTTTGTTGCCGTTGACCGAAGTTGGAAGGTAACCTATGTCAATGCTCAGGCGGCTGAAGTGTTAAAACGTAGTATTCAGGGGCTTTTGGATCAGGACTTCTGGAAGATTTTTCCTGAATCCTTGGGGACTCGCTATCAGCAGCAATATCGTCGGGCGTTGACCGAGCAAACGGTTGTTAGTTTCGAAACCTATTATGCTCCCACACAGCGATGGTTACAGGTAAGGGGGTATCCCGGTCGTGATGGATTATCTCTATTCTTGCAAGATATTACTGAACGAAAACAGGCTGAAGAACAGTTAATGGAGCTAAATCGAGATTTAGATAGTCGTGTACAAGACCGTACAACCAAGCTCATGAAAGCCATGGAAGAGGCGGAAGAAGCACGGGTTAAAGCGGAAGATGCCAACCGCTCTAAAAGTGAGTTTTTAGCCAACATGAGTCATGAGTTGCGCACACCGCTCAATGCCATTATTGGTTATAGCGAAATGTTGGAAGAAGAAGCGGCCGATGTTGGTGAAGATGATTTTGTTCCTGATCTGCAAAAAATTCAAGGTGCAGGCAAACATTTGCTAGGCCTTATTAACTCGGTGCTAGACCTGTCTAAAATCGAAGCGGGACGCATGGAGCTATTTATGGAAAACTTTGCCATTAGAGACATGGTGGATGATATCTCTGGCACAATTGTTCCTGTTGCCCATAAGAATAACAATCATTTGTCAATTTTCTGTCCCGATGATATCGGTGACCTTCATGCAGATCAAACAAAACTACGGCAAAGTTTGTTTAATTTGCTAAGCAATGCTTGTAAGTTTACTGAAGATGGAGATATTACCTTAACGGTTGAACAAATCCCTACGGTTGATAGTTCCATATACGACGGACATTGGTTCCGTTTTATCGTCAGTGATACAGGTATTGGGATGAAAAAGGATCAAATAGAAAAGATTTTTGACGCCTTTACCCAAGCTGATGCATCTACGACTCGTAAATATGGTGGCACTGGCTTAGGGTTAGCAATCACCAAGCAGTTTATTAACATGATGGGGGGTGATATCTCTGTAGAAAGCTCCCACGGTCAAGGAACTACATTTTCACTAGTCATTCCTCAGACAGTACACTCAGTTAATCCCAAGGGTAAAGCATTTTTTGCCCCACCCCTTTCTTCTGCTGACAGTGAAATCGGAAAATCGAAGAGTTTGCCCATGACTCAATCGTTAAAACAGACGGTTTTAGTCATTGATGATGATGATGATGCCCGCGAAATTTTACGTCGTTCTCTAGATGAGGCTGGCTATGATGTTGTTTGTGCAGGTAGTGGTGAAGAGGGTTTGGCTTTAGCCGGTGACATCCTGCCTGATGCTATTACTCTGGATGTAATGATGCCACAAATGGATGGCTGGTCAGTGCTAAGACAACTCAAAGAAATGCCAGTTGTCGCTGAAATTCCAGTCATTCTATTGTCCATTGTAGATGACCGCCCTATGGGACATAGCTTAGGAGCGGCTGATTACCTGACTAAGCCCATTGACCGTAAGCGTTTGCTAAGTGTTTTAGAAACTCACCTTGTAGATCAAATTTCTCCGAAAATTTTAGTGGTGGAAGATGATGTAAATGCACGGGAGATCATGGGGCGCTTCTTGCAACGGCAAGATTGGACTGTTGAATTAGCATCTAATGGACGGCAAGCATTGGAGTATCTAGATGCCAGTCGACCTAATCTGATTGTATTGGATTTGATGATGCCTGAAATGGATGGGTTTGAGTTTATTCAAGTGTTGCGGCATAATCCCGATTGGCAGGATATACCTGTCATCGTGGTAACGGCTAAGGCACTAACGGTAAGCGATCAGCAACAGCTAGAAGGTGTCGCACGGGTGTATCAAAAGGCCGATCTGAATCGTCAAGAGCTTCTAGATGAACTGCAGGCGATGGTTTCAACTAAAGCAGTCTCAATGCCTAGTGCAACAGATTCAGTCTCTAGCATCGATCCGGTGCCTAGTGCATCTGATTAACCCGGTAGTGATTGTAGGCTGAGGTTAATTAAGGGAATTATGGCAAGAATCTTATTGGTTGAAGATAACGAGTTAAATCGAGATATGTTAAGTCGACGTCTGCGTCGTCGTGGATATGATTTAGCTGTTGCAGTAGATGGTGCTGAAGCGATTGCGATCGCATCCGCTCAGCCCTTTGATCTTATTCTCATGGATATGAGTCTACCGGTGATTGACGGATGGGAAGCAACACGGCGATTAAAGGCCCAACCACACACACAACAGGTGCCCATTATTGCATTGACGGCCCATGCCATGCGGGGCGATCGCGATCAAGCTTTGGCCGCAGGTTGTGACGAATATGATACTAAACCTATTGATCTCAAAAGATTACTCGGTAAAATTAAGTCGTTTTTATCTGCTGAACAGCTAGAGAAAACGTCAGATACCTCGACAGCGTCAGCCGTTTCAAGCAAAACCACTGCGCCAGTCATTCCCATTACACCCGTTGCCCCAATTACAGAACCTGCAGCCTCAGTCACTCCAATCGCGCCAGTGACGCCTATTAATGCAGAAGTTGAGGTGCCTTCAACAGCAGTCAACCCAATGACGTCCGAAGTTGTTTCAGCAGCGGTAACGCCCGCTGCTGAAACAACTGAAAATGAATTCAGCGGACTTCCCATTCTGGTGGTTGACGATAACGAAGACAATCGTGATATGTTGAGTCGTCGTCTTACCCGTCGTGGTTATCAGGCAGTTGTCGTAGAAAGTGGCGAAGCCGCCTTAGACTACATCCAGAATAATCAAGATGTAGCCCTAGTTTTGCTAGATATCATGATGCCGGGCATTGATGGTATCGAGACATTAAGCCGTATTCGGCAAACCTATTCTCGCAATCAGCTACCAGTGTTGATGGTAACCGCAAAGGCTCAAAGTGACGACATGGTAAGAGCCTTTGAACTCGGAGCTAACGACTACATTACTAAACCAATTGACTTTGCTGTCACTCTGGCACGGGTTGGCACACAGCTAGCTATTGTCAAAGCCACAAAACAGCCATCCCAACAACCGGAGTCTAGCCGTCTACAATCCTCCCAGATAGCCAATGATGTGCAATCTATTAAGGCTGTAGAGTCTCCTCAACCGGCTACACAGCCAGGAACCGCCAATATTTCGCTAGTTCCTAAAACAGCTTTCTCCAGATTTGCAGCTCAACGCTATCAGGTACAGTATTTTCTTCGCCAAGAACCATTAGGGCCAATCTCAATTGCTCTAGATAGACAAACAGATTCCTTAGTCTTACTGCAAACACTTAGAGCCTATTCCCAAGATACCGCTGAGCTTTTAAAGCGGGTCATGGAAAAAGAAACGGAAAAGTTTGAGCCCTTACGCTCACAATTTCCTGGCTATACCTATGGTCAAGTAGACAATACGTTTTACATCGTTCATGGCTTGGGAGAAAATTTTGATCAAGATCACCTTTTACAAGCCAAGTTACAGACATCCTGGCCCTTAGAGTCAGTACTACTGCTAATGGATCGCTTACTTGAACAAGTAGGGTTATTCCACCGCCATAAGCAGGTTCATGCAGGATTAAGGGATGACTCTTTTATTCAAACCACTGGTCGAGAAACCTTAACTCCATCCATGGTGCTTGTGGATAGTGGTTTAGGCAAACGTGTCATGATTGGCGTCAGTCAGCAATCTGCCGAATATCGTAAACAGCTACTTATGCAACGCGACTATCAACCCTTAGAACAGCGTATTGGTCGCCCGGGTATGAGTAGTGATATATATGCCCTCGGTTTAATTGGCCTCCAGGCCCTAACAGGTCAATCCATAGACCAGCTTACACTGCCGACTGTCAGTGGCGATTTATCATGGCGTCAGTTCGCGTCAGTCCCAGACTCAATAGAAGACTGGTTCGATCAGATGATTCAACAAAATCAAAGTAAGCGTTTTGAGCATGCCATGGAGGCTCGTAAAGCACTGACCCCCCATCTACAGTCTTATTTAGCCGATTTAGCTGAGCCAGGTTAAAGAATTGCAAAAAAATCCCAAATAAAGTCCCAGATGATGAGATAGCAATGGGTCGCCGTTTAAGCTGAGTATTTGCAAGGGTAAGCAATAGTGGTCTGCTTATTTAATAACATGCAGACCTTTAAGCAGGGAGTTTCGGTTCAGAGACTGTCTGTTTTGCTTTAAACACGGATTTTATTGATTTTTGTAACTAATTACAGATGGCTGCAGAATTTTTACGCTGTACCCCGATGGCTTAGTGGCTATATAAATTAAATTCTATAGATGGGAAGACGCTAATGCGGACAGTTCTCAGACAGAGTAAACCAGGGCGCTCAATGGATTATTTTCCTGACGAAATATGCCAGTTGGCATGTGAAGCCTGTCGCCACAATATGGGCAGTGTAGAACGCCAACGCCGCTTGACCCAATTGATTCGATTGGTCAAACCTCGCCTTTGGCATGACCATAGCCCATACTATCAAGATGCTTTACAACAAACGTGGATCTATCTATGTCAAAACCTGTGCGAAGGAAAAACGGCCAAGCCCTATAATCCTGACATTGCCAGTGTTGTTACCTGGTTAAATGCCTATCTTAAGTTTCGTTTACTGGACTTCGAGCGGGGTATTCAGACCGATCGCAAACGTTATATCTCTGCCTACAACGACGAAGGGGGAACCACAGATATTGTTGAAAAGTTAGCCGCCAAACCAGAAATTCCTCCTATTTTAGAAAGAGTGCAAGACTGGCTAGAACAAAATGCCCATGACTTTCGCAGAATTCACATTACAAACCACCCAAAAATTAACTGCTATGAAATGATTCGCAGACGGCTCCCACCAGAAGCCTCTTGGCAATCATTAGAGAAAGAGTTTGGTGTTTCCTATAAAACCCTTGAAAGTTTCTATCGTCGCCAGTGTAAACCTCGGTTACGAGAGTTTGGTCGTACTGAAGGACATTTAAACTCCTAATCCAGCTTTTCTTTCTTATTCAAACTAATACTGTCATAGTCCATCGGAGCCTCTGCCCATGAGTTACTCACAGTCCAACACAGCCGTTCTAAATTGGCCAATTACACAGCAAGGTAAAAAAATTGCCCAGCAATTTGCCCAACATCATTCCCATAGTGCCATTGCTGAGCGAGTTAGACGCAATACCCTGGCTGTTTGGGTAATGCATGACTTTTTAAATGCCTTGGGTATTGCCACAGACTTAGCCACCAGTGATAGTTGGAACCCAGTCATTCAATTAACCGAAGACGTCGCTGATCTAGTCGTTCCTGATGTGGGACGATTAGAATGTCGACCTATGCTCACAAGTACTAGTACGGTGCCATCGGAAGTATTGACAGAAGGTCGTATTGGTTACGTCGCTGTGGCGTTAAATGAAGTAGCTGAAGAAGCTGCTCTGTTAGGGTTTACTGCTGAAATTTCACCGACACAGCCTCAACTCAAGTTAGATCAGCTTAGAGCAATGGATGATTTCCCGTATCATCTGCAACAGATTCGACAGCAAGTAACTGATCAAGAATTGTCTCGATTAACTCGCCTTAGTCAATGGCTAGAAGGGCATTTTGACCATGGTTGGCAGGCTGCAGAAGATCTTTTAGCACAATATCTTTTAGTCCCTGCATTTAGGCGTAGAGTATCTGCATCCCAGCATCAGCTATCGATAAAACGAGCCAAGCCATTCAACTTGGGGCTAGGGACAGAAAAAATTGCTCTATTACTTGAAGTTGAGCAATCAGAAGCAACAGTCGTGGATATTGCGATGGGGCTCTATCCACTCGAAGAAGACATATATTTGCCTGAAGGACTCAATGTTAGAGTTCTCGATGAGAAAAATACTGTTTGTTTAACAGCTCAGGCTCGCAGCATGGATGATTATCTCCGACTTTACTTTAGAGGTTATCCAGGTGAACCTTTCAGAATAGAAATTGCTCTAGGTGACGTCTGTATTGAGGAGTATTTCATTCTTTGATTAGGACAAACTAAAGGGGTTTGCTGCTTGTAGCAAACCCCTTTAGTTTAACTACTGACTGATTGCTACTGACCGACTACACAGCGGTTGGAGCAAAGTAAGCATTTTGCTCAGCTCGTAGCTTGTCGCAAACTCGACCCTCTGGCAAAATTACATCGTCGTAAGTTAAAACAGTATCCTTAGCAACAGGTCGCTTAAGCTTGCAACCCTCTGCTAGCCCCATGGGCAAGAGATTTTGTGTCAGGGTGACATCAGCATTTTCACACTGGCCATAGGTCATATAATAGCCAATACCATCTAATGTCTCACCTTCTTTGAGGTCGATTTTGGCGGTAGCAACCACATCTACCATGGGTTTAATAGGAGCCATAACCGCATCGTTAAAGAGAGCGGCGCGGGCCAGGGATAGGGGTACCTCAAAATGACAGATATGATATGGCGTATAGAAGCTGTACAGAGGACCCTCACCAAGCTTGTAGTAGTTCAGATAATGCTGATGTTTAGGATCATCATTGGTCGCATAAACAAATATGCCAGCTGCAGGTTGAGCACCGACAACATAATCCACAATGCCCCCAAGGGATTTGAGTTGGTCCACATCGTATAGGTGGGTCATATCATTGACATGGCCACGGAAGTCGTACCCTAACATGCCACGCTGGGCCACTTTCATGCCAGTTGCATTGGCAACAATAGCTTGCTCAAAAGAGATTTTGGTTCCATCTGCAAAACTGGTCACCATATAGGCAGCCTGTTTCCACTTGGCAGCAAAACTTGCCTGGGTAGTAGGGTTACGATAGCGATCTTGCAGGCCTTTGATATTGCCACAGAGGAGAGGGGTAAACCCAATACTCTTAACATAGCGGTAGAGATTCATCTCTACACCAGGCTGGTCGCCGTCACAGTTTGACAGTATAACGCCAGCCTTATCGGCATACACTTTGAGCATAGGGCCGACGGTGCCATCAAGTTCGGCATTCATCATCACCACATGCTTGCTGTTATTGATGGCCTCCAGCACAATTTGAGCACCAAACTCAATTGTGCCAGTGACTTCGACTAGTACATCAATATTCTCTGCCTTGCACAACAGAGAGGCATCGTCGGTTACGGCTGGTTTGCCACTATTAATGGCATCTTCTAGCTCAGCTACGGTTTTGACTGTTTGGATATGATCGACATCAGCTTCTTCAAAAGCTCGCTTAGCGCCATCCAAGCTACGGTTAAATACTGCCACTAACTCCATGCCTGGTACGGAGTGGATAATTTGGTTAGCAATCCCCCGTCCCATAAAACCTGCACCGATCATACCCACACGGACAGGATTGCCTGCTTCTTCACGGGCCTTTAGGGCTGTATCAACAATAATCATTATGACGAAGCTCCTACAGAAACAGGTTGATCACTTTGTTGGTCTGCTAACAGCGGCCAGTTTGCATCTTTGTTAGAAATGGTGGTTACTGGCATAGGCCAATTAATGGCTAATTTGGGATCGTTGTGACGCAGGCCCCGTTCATAACCGGGGGTGTAAAACTCGGTAACCTGATAGGTTACTTCAGCATTGTCGGTTAGTGTTTGATATCCGTGGGCAAACATTTCAGGGACATAAAGGGCCCGTCGGTTGTCGGCCGATAGTTCTACACCGACATGGGATAGATAGGTGGGAGAATCTTTTCGAAGATCAACAATGACGTCATAAACAGCGCCTTGGGTGCACCGTACCAGTTTCGTTTCGGTGGCAGGCGGGATCTGAAAGTGCATGCCGCGCAAGGTCCCTTTTTTGTGATTAAAGGAGAGGTTGCACTGAGCGACTACTGGCTTTAGACCACGTTCTTCAAATTCTTGAGCACAGAAGGTACGGGCAAAGAATCCCCGATCATCTTTGAGTAGCTCAAGGTCAATAATGTATACCCCCTGAATGGAGGTTTCGTTAAAAATCATAGGTGTTGGCTTCGTTAATAGATCTGAGAAACAAAGGTTAGAGTAATACGGGGTAGGCATGCCACCCTCTCAATTTAACTGGCTTTCAGTGACTCATAGCGTTGAATCTGGGCTACGGTCATTTGATGCATATCCTCTTCCCTGATGTATCCGCGATACCATTCAACAATCCAATCTAGTGTTGTTGCTAGATCTAGCGTAGGAGTCCATTTCAAACGACTTTTAGCTTTAGAACAGTCCAGCTTCAAATAGGTGGCTTCATGGGGGTTAACATTGGTATCTAGCTGCCAGCTAGCACCATCTCCCCAAAGCTGGGTTAGCTGTTCTGTAATCCAGGATACGGGTCGGGCATCACTGTCGTTGGGGCCAAAGTTCCAGCCTTCGGCTAAATCAGTGCCGGTATCCCACATTTGCTCAGCCAGAGTCATGTAGCCGTTTAGGGGTTCTAACACGTGCTGCCAAGGGCGAATGGCATTCGGGCTACGAATGAGGACTGATTCCCCTGCAATAATGGCTCGAATGATGTCGGGAATGAGGCGGTCACCGGCCCAATCGCCACCGCCAATGACGTTACCAGCACGAACACTGGCCAACCCAACGTGATGTTCAGCGTAGCTATCTGGATTGAAATAGGAGTTGCGATAGGCTGATGCTACAAGTTCTGCACAGCCTTTGCTATTGGAGTAGG
>JAHQVZ010000211.1 GCA_019634055.1 Leptolyngbyaceae cyanobacterium MAG.088 | reverse complement strand
AGACACCTATTAACGAAGACACATAGAAAAAATATTTCATCGGGTGCTTGAGCGTTATGGTGGCGTCACCCTATTTATCACCCACAAACTAGAAGAAGCCTATCGCCTCTGTCCCAATTTAGTTGTTCTGACTGATGGACGAATAGCTGGTGCTGGTACCCGGGAAGCTATTTTCAGAAACCCACCCAGTGTCGACGTGGCCCGTGTGACTGAATGCAAAAACTTCTCCCAGGCCCGCCCCATGAACGCCCCATGGATAGAGGCCCTAGACTGGAACTGTCAGCTCAAAGTAGCCCCACAACCATTCCCACAACCCCTGAGAGATCAGTTCTACATTGGCATTCGGGCCCATCACATTCAATTCCCTGGTAATCTGAGCCCAGAAAATACATTCCCCGGTTGGCTAGCCATGGTCAGTGAAACCCAACATCGCGTCACCCTATATATCAAACTCCATAGCAAACCCGACTCTAGTCAGGATTATCATCTCCAGGCGGAAGTCTATCGAGATAAATGGCATCAGCTTCAGCAGAGAGTGCTACCCTGGCCCATTCAGCTTGCTTCCGATGCCGTTATGGTAATGCCCCATGAGTAAAAGGGCTCGTAAAGGGGCCGTAAGGGGGGCTGCGTAAATAAATATGGAGCAAACCTTAAACAGACATAAAACAACGCATGATTTTTAAGGTTTGCTCGGTATCTTTACTGGTATCGGGTTATACAATCTGACACTGTGTTGGCTGGGTGTTGTACCGCTGTGTCCCATTATCAAACCTCGAAGGAGAGCGACGTCAGAGGTTTGGGCAACACGCATAGACTAGGACGGTGGTGAGTTTTTGTCGCTTCCTCACCTTCGTTGTTTCCAAAGGGGGCCTCAACTCCCTAACAGAGCGGTCGTAGGAAACGAGCGTCCTCAGTCACTTTTTGGCACTTTTTGGTTGGCAAGTACCCATGGTGCTAACCTCGATTTTGGGGCTTTGAGTCTGAACCTCCCCCAGAATATAGCCCAAGGGGCATGCAAGAAAGGGAAGAGGTAGCCTCGACATCTGAGAACTAATTAGAATCCCCTACGTATTTAACCCTGTTTAAGGGTGAAACAACAGTATTGGTAACGTTTAATATTCTTGAGCCAACCCTGATTGCACAAGAGATTTTAGAAACAACGATTGAGTCAATTAGCTTGAGTGCTGCCCCAACAATAGAAGAGAAGATCGATGTTTTTTCAGGCGTAGAAGAGATTGCAAATTGCGTTGTTGTGGGTGACTATCATCTACCAAACCTGGCACAAAATACTACTCTAATTTTCCACATATGGAAAACCCTAACCGTTGCTATTGACCATACTTGAGTCAAGTTCAGCAACCAAGGAACAAACCATGAAACTAATCCATCTCGGTGCATCGTATACTCCTTCCATTATGGAGTTAGAGACTGTTGAAACAGATACTGAGCTGACGTTTTTAGGGCGGAGTTTCAAAATGAGAGCGGCTAAGGTTGCACCGCCAAAGTTTCCCCAGGGTTATTTAACGTATCGTGGCGCTCGCTACAAGGCTTAAACCAGAGCTCAACAGACGTTCATGAGCATTTGCCCTAGCGTTTGCTAGGGCTTTTTTTATGGGTTATTTATGAATGTGTTTAAGCTTTGCCTAAACTAAACATAGTTGCTAACCCAGACATTTGAAATGTTTGCTAGCATATTTTATATATGAATTTTAGTGTGTAACAACCTAAATGCCCCCTCGGATTTGAGTTTCTGAAAGCCCCGTACTTAAACCGCCCATATTTGCCCTTATTTATATCCGTTGAAACTAGTTAGCCAATGATGGTGCCGCCGCTTTTCTACAGAAACAGTGGCTGTATTGGCTCGTAATTTAGCTAGTGAACTATAGCAGTGACTGTCTAAGCCCATGGCCTGTTTAAATTACTACTACGGTGTGCTTAATTTAGAGCCAGGCAGCACCCAGGAAGATATTAAACGAGCCTATCGACAATTAGCCCAGCAGTGGCATCCAGATAAATTTTCTAAGCAGCCAGAACAGCTCAAGGAAGCTAGAGAAAAATTTGAGTTAATCAAGGAAGCTTACGATAATCTGATTCAGCTCTCTTCCCTAGATGCATCTAGCTTTAGTCCTAAAATCTCAGTTCGTCCCCCCAGTGCTGAGGAGCATTATTCAACGGGTATTGCTTATTTGCAAGCAGGTAAGCGAAAACAGGCCGTTGAGAGCTTTACCCAAGCGATTCGTAAACGCTCTGGTTATCTTAAAGCCTATCAGGCCAGGGCGTTCACATTTGAGCAGCTGGGCTTACATGGCCAGGCCAGGGCAGACTTTGACAAAGTTGCTGAACTTAAACGGGCTAAAACCCCTGAGGTTAATGCCCTGAATGAAGCTGACGTTGCTTTTCAGCAAGGCTTTACGCAGTTAAAAATGCGTAAATATGGGGCGGCTATCGAAAGTTTTACTACGGTCATTGGTCTTAATCCTAACCATATAGATGCCTATCGTTATCGTAGTCAGGCCTATTTTCGGCGTGGGTACGATGAGCAGGCCGATGCAGACTTTAAACAGATGCGTGACCTGGAACAACAGGCCGGTTCTAAAGCGCCCTTTTTTCATCGGCAATCTAGTCGTATCTGGCGCTGTGTTCATACGTTATCTCGGCATACGGATGTGGTGTCTGGGGTTGCGATCGCAAGAGATGGCAAAAAGCTAGTTACCAGCAGCTACGACCAAACCCTACGGCTATGGAGCCTTAAAACCGGCGGTTTACTAAAAACCTTTAGTGACCACAGCAAAGCCATTCACTGTGTGGCATTTAGCTGGGATAGCAAGTTCATCGCCAGTGGCAGTGCCGATAAAACCATCAAAATCTGGGATGTGCGTACAGGGGCATTACTGCGATCATTTGGTAATTTGATTGCAGGCCATACAGATACGGTCACAGCCCTGGCATTTAGTCCCAATCATCAATTTTTAGCCAGTGCCAGCCTAGATAAAACAGTGCGTCTTTGGGCCGTAAAGTCTGGCAAAGAAATTTACGCACTCAAAGAGTATGCAGAGCCGATTTTAGCCTTAGCCATGGGTTGGGATGGCAAGACTATCGCCTATGGCGGCAAAGGTAGTTCCATTAGCATGCGGCATACCAAAACTGGCAAGCCAATTCGGTCTTTGCCTACCGATGAGCAGCCCAATCGAGCAGTGGCGATGAGTCGGCAAGGGTTTCTTTTAGCCCTAGCCAGCGGGGCAGACATTGTTATATGGAATCGACAGTATCAAAAAAGACTTTTTAAACTAAAAGGCCATACTGAAGCTATCAGTGCGTTAGCCTTTAGTGGCGACAATCAGACTTTAGTCAGCGGCAGCTACGACAAAACAATAAAACTTTGGGATATAACTACTGGCCAACTGATTGATACGCTGATGGGGCATCAGGCAGCTGTTTGTTCTGTTGCCTATGGTTTGAATGGCAAAATAATTGCCAGTAGCAGTGCTGATAATACGGCCAAGATCTGGCAAAGAGGTTGATAAAGGCTTATGGGGCTAATTATGGCCGACTTGTTCAATGCTGTAGCCCTTATTTTGCAACAGTTGAACTACGCTATCTTCACCTACTAAATGGGCCGCACCAACAATCACCAAATAGTCTTCAGGTTGATTAATAAACGATTCAATTTCTGGCATCCAATTTTGATTACGCTGCACTAACAAAGCATCATAGACCTCTGGAAAGTCTTCAAATCCTTCTAAGGTTAAACTTTCAAATGTGGGTACATCGCCTGAGTGCCAAGCTGCAACCATTGAACCCACTACCGTTTCCAACGTTTCTAGTTCTAAGATTGTTTGTTTTACCAGGTCTGCCTGTACAGCAACGGGCATATTATCTAGAAAACCAAGTTGTTCTTCGATGGTTTCTAGCGTTAGGGTATCTTTTTGGGCCAGGGTTGCCTGATTAAAAAAGTATGCGTCTACACCATAGGAGGGCTCAAAACCTAGCTGCAAAAGTTTAGAGATGGTCAGGTTAAGGTAAAGGGCCCAGGGTTCAAAGCTATTGAACCCGTTAAAGGGTATACCGAGTTCGATAGCTGTGTCTTGCGCCAGGCGATAGGTATCGTCATCTAGGGCATTGTAGAGAAGTTCATCTGGGCTATCGGGGGCTGCTGCTGTCAGGAATGCTTGTAGGGTTTGTGGACTTTCAGGGTTAGCGACCTCAACTTCAAAGACAACGTTTTCAGCTTCGTCAAATGCTGCTTGAATCGATGGGGCTATGGGATAATCGGTTTCTCTTAACAGGTGAATGGAACCGAGCAGATACACTGTGTTATTTGGGGATTCGATTTCCCATAGGAAGGCTTGATCTTGTGCACTGCTGGGTTGGGCCAAACTGAGGACAGAAGCCAGGGAAAATAAAGCAGGCAAGCAGGCTTTAGTAACTAGGCGATTAAAGGGCATGGCTTCTGTAGTTAAAGGACTAAAACGGAATTTTGCAGGATCTTCCTATGTCTAGCACATCCAAAGACTCACTGTGGGGTTTGCTATCCCTTTAGCCTTAGACCTTAAAAATCCTCTGATCATTCCGCTGCCCTTGCCTATACTCTGATAAAACTGTGCTATCACATCGAGCCCCGATATCAAACCTTAGCATCAAACTATGGATATCCAGACCCTCAAAAAAGTTCTGATTTTCCTATGCTCAATTTCCCCTAAATTAGATTTACGGTTAATGCTACAGCTATTAATAGCTGCACAAGTACCAGACCATAAATAGAAAGACTTCTTTAGTCAGCTACAAAGTGGTCGTTTGCTAGAAAGCTTATACTCGAAGATAATAGTTAGTCATGGCTGATAGAAATCGATTCTCAGTTGCAGAGCGACATTTACTAGCTTACGTTGTACTAATTTTTTCGACAGTTGCCATTACCTCTCTCGCAATTTTTACCATCATTAACGAGCCCTCAGAGGCGAAAGATATTTTTAATGTTGTTTTACCAGTATTCTCTTCATGGGTTGGTACGATTCTAGCCTTTTATTTTGGTCGAGAAAGTTTTGAATCTGCGAATCAGCAGGTGAGAGAATTGGTTGAAAAGCTGGCCCCAGAGGAACGTGCCCAAGCTAAGGTGTCTTCGATTATGAGGCCGTTACGAGATACGACTATCTTTCAAGTTCAGTCTTACCAGGCTCTCTCTGCTGTAGCTCTTTCAGATATTGAGACTAGGTTTAGCGGTGGCTTTACTCGTTTGCCCATCGTTGATTATGAAAATAAGCCACTTTATATCATTCATAAAAGTGTGTTCAATGAATATATTGTATCTGGCAAGAGTGTGAATGATTCTTTACAGCAACTTATCGATTGGAAAGAAAGCATCGGCTCTGGTTTTGGACCCGGTATTGGTTTTGTAGTTGTTTCAGAGAGTTCAACGGTTGCTGATGCTAAAAAGTCGATGGAGAATGTGCCGTCCTGTCAAGATATTTTGATTACTGTAGACGGTACTGCTGACACAAACTGTGTAGGTTGGATTTCTAATGTTCGCCTGGCCAAGTTTTTGACAACATAATTTTGGCTCTGACGTTGCACTGCGCTCTGAATCTAGCTTAAGACTCTTCGGATATATCAGCCACAATTGGTTGCAATAGAGTCAATAGTTCAGGAATGTCATCCTGGATCACACTCCATAGGGTATTGAGATTTACTTTGTCATATTGATGGGCCAGGATATCTCGCATACCGGCAATGTCGGACCATGGAATCATTGAATAACGGTCTCGGAATTCAGGTGATGTCGCTTTGTTGCTTCGCCTACGATGATGATTTGATAGAGAACGGCGGATTGTTTCTCTTCGTTTTTGGCCAGCTCCTCTTTTGAAAGCCCGGCTGTATACGTCAGGACTCGCTGAGCTGCGTTGACTATGTCTATAAGAGAAGCGTTATCTCTGTTCATAAATCGTTTGGGCTGTGGTTAGAATTTCTCGGCGACGAATCCAATTTTCGCTGGTTTCGATTGATTCTTTGATGGTGATGTCAACTGAACGATGGAGCTGTTCTTCTAGCTCTCGTTTTATTTTGGCTTGGGTGAGTAGTCCTTGGCGTGCGTTGGGCGAAAAGGTCAATAGGATATCAATGTCGCTTTGTTGCTTCGCCTACGATGATGATTTGATAGAGAACGGCGGATTGTTTCT
>JAHQVZ010000210.1 GCA_019634055.1 Leptolyngbyaceae cyanobacterium MAG.088 | reverse complement strand
TGAGCAATACACCGCCGCATTACCCACCACCAGCGCACCATCAGACTTACCACCACAGTGGGCTAACAATACCAGCAGTGCTATTCAAAGTGGCGTCATCCACACAATGCTAGCCAGCATTCACCACTTTATTCAAACCTGGCAACAACAATATCCCCAAACAACCATTCTCTTTACCGGAGGCGATGGCCAATATCTCCATGGATTATATCAACAGCAATATAGCCAAACAAAAAACCAGATTCTGAATAACAGAACCTGGTTTGATGAAAATCTAATGTTTTGGGGAATTTCCGCTTATCGCAACGATGCTACCCGAGCGCTATAAGCGGCTGTATCGGTGCCAGCAGTGGCCGATGGAATTGCTAAGTTACGATCCAGCTCTTCTAGACGCGCTACTCGATCCTTTGGATTAGGGTGAGTACTAAAGAGAGCCGGTGGGTTGTTACCACTGTCTAGTTTTTCCATCAGCGTAGCCATCCCTGTCTGGTCATACCCAGCTTCGCCCATGGTGACAAACCCATGATCATCAGCCACCAGTTCGTCTTTACGACTATTCGGTAACGTCAACGCCACATCCACTGCAATACCCACCATCTGATTTCGACTCAGACCAAATGCACCAGCAATACCCTGGGCAATAGCCACATCCCGCATCTGATCGAGGGCATGTTTTTCTGCAATATGTCCTACTTCATGGCCAAGCACACCAGCGACCTCTGCTTCATTCTCAGCCGCCGCCAATAAGCCAGTGGTAACGTACACAAACCCACCCATGGTGGCAAATGCATTAATGCCCTCGTCTTCAACGATCTGAAATATGTAGGGAATGTCTGGGCGATCGCTATGGGGAATCAGACTCTGGCCAATCTGATCGACATAAGCTGTGAGTGCTGCATCTCGATGTAGCCGAAATGATTGACCCAGTAGCTGCTGATTAACCTGCCTGCCAAGGTCAATTTCTTGCTCATCCGACATATTGCGAATTTGAAATACTTGAATAGTCGGCAAAATAATATCTAGCCAACCAGCGCTAGCTGGTCTAGGCATGGCAAATCCCAAACTGAGCGTCATCAAAAATGCCATAGCGCCATAAACTAGGCGGCGTTGCCAGCGATTGCCCCTGCGGAAAATTCCCTTTGACATGGTCAGCTTACTGTAATGAAACGGCGAATAAAGCGTGGATACTGTCAATCTTGGAGCTACCAGTAGCAAGTATCAAGACAATATCCATAGTTTGACCATAGCGACAGCCTCAACAGCTTTCCCCATGGGCTGTGACAGTTAATTGACTGTGATTTTAATCACTACACCTAGTGTAAACAGTCAAGCTACAAGACAACATGGGATAAATAGCGGATGTCTTATCCAAATATAGTGTCATCTGCCTAATAGCCTGGCAGACAAATACCGATTTACAGGTTTGTCTCCCGCGAACCTGACCGCCCCATGATTAAATACTAACGATTGCAATCCCTAGGACCTAGGGAGATGTTGCATGTCTGTTACATTATCGCTTGAAATAATGAGTGCTTTTACCGGTGCTCAACTATTGGGAAATATTCGGAGTGCCAGGATTTATGGCTATTTTGGATTCTAAGGGACGCTTATTTGGCAAAATTAGCCTGCTAGACATTGGTGCAGGGTTAATCATCCTGATGGTGGCAGTCGCCGTCTTTTTCTACCCTGGCACCTCTGGTTCAGTTGCCCAGGTAGGCGCAGTGAATCAAGAAATTGAGGTCGATTTGATCGCCCGTGGTTTAACCGTGTTAAACCCCGAACAGTTTTTAGAGGATTTGAAGTCAGAAGGGACAACCAACATCATTATTCGTAATCAGCCCTACGGTCAGGTAACGGTTAAAGACGTCAAACCACTACCTCGAAGCACTGCTGTGGCGCAACCTGATGGTTCAGTGAAATCATTTGATGACCCTCGCCCAGAACTTGGCTATACGGCTGATATGTTAATCACCTTAGCTGGGTCTGCCCAAATTACTGATGATGGCCCTGTATTTGGCAATAGCAAAGTTAAAATCGGTACCCCGATTGAGCTAGAGGGGAAAATTTACAATTTCAAAGCCAGTACTGTTGCTGTGCGTATCCCTGAGTCGTAGGGAAAAAATGTAATTTAAAATACATTTTTCTCAGCCAACTATAAGGAAGTTTTCTAGAGACTCTCAGTCTTCTATCAGAAGCGTTTCAGATCTGTTTTCCATCGTTGAAGGTAATCAAACGTTTAACCTTCTTCAATTTTTGGAGGACACACTATGAAACGCTTCGTACTTTCTGGTTTATCTGTTTTATTGGCTGCTGCTGCGATCGCACCTGCTGTTGAAGCAAAATCTCCTAATAACGATTCTTTAGTCAACACAACCATTCAACAGCGTCGCTTAGATGCCCTCGATATACGCACTAAGAACAGCGATTCGCTAATTAATACAACATTGCAACAACGCCGTTTAGATGAGCTAGACGTCAGAACTAAAAGTAGTGATCCAATTACAAACACTACTATTCAGCAATATCGTCTTGATGCTTTAGATGCCCGTGACAAGTCATAGTCACAGCACCAGCTCAGGTAATTGTTTTCAAATAAGTCAGAATTCGGGGCCACAAATTTGTGGCCCTTTTTTTATAGCCTTCTGCTAATAACCCGTGGCCCCTACGCCCTAAAGCTTCCGACAGTCTATACCCGCAAGTCTGTGAGCAATCTACCGTAGATTCATGCCAGTAGCCCTAGAGCAATACTATTAGAATCGTTATGATAAAAAAGATTGACATTTCTTAAAGGTTTTCCACATATATGACCGCAACCGCCGACTCCAAAGGTTTCAAGCATTTTCTAGAAAAACGTATTTTACTGGGTCGGCCTCTCACTACTGAACTAACCGCAATTTTGCTGGTTTATTTCGTACAAGGCATTCTAGGGCTAGCACGGTTAGCGGTCAGTTTTTTTCTGAAAGATGATTTGGGCCTCAGTCCTGCAGAGATGGCAGCACTGACTGGTCTAGCTACCCTACCCTGGACTATCAAACCGCTCTTTGGTTTCTTATCCGATGGATTACCCATTATTGGTTATCGTAGACGGCCTTATCTCATTCTCTCGGGTTTGCTAGGAACAGTTGCCTGGCTAATATTAGCAACCCTGGTACATACGGCTTGGTTAGCCGGCATCATGCTCTTACTAGTGTCATTGTCTGTGGCTATCTCAGACGTCATTATTGATTCTCTAGTGGTCGAAAGGGCCCGTGAAGAATCCCAGAGCGAAACCGGTACATTACAGTCACTTTCCTGGGGAGCCTCCGCAGTGGGTGGTGTGATCACAGCCTATCTTGGCGGCCTCTTACTCGCACAAACCAGTACTCGCGTTGTCTTTGCTGTCACAGCAACCTTTCCCCTGATTGTTTCCTGTGTCGCCTGGCTGATTACAGAGGAGCCTGTCCAAGAAAAAACAGGCTTTCACACTGTCTGGAATCAAGTAAAACAGCTTAAGGTAGCCATTAGTCAACGGGCCATTTGGATGCCTGCAATCTTTTTATTTTTGTGGCAATCCACACCGAGTGCAGACTCAGCTTTCTTCTTTTTTACAACCAACGACTTAGGATTCGAGCCTGAATTCTTAGGTCGTGTAAAGTTAATCACGAGCATAGCCGCCCTACTAGGTATCGCTATTTTTCAGCGTTTCTTAAAAGCTGTCCCATTTCGCACGATTTTTGCCTGGTCCACAATACTGTCCTGCCTTGGGGGTATGACAACACTGTTATTAGTGACCCATGCCAACCGCAGTTTAGGCATTGAAGATCACTGGTTTAGCTTAGGTGACAATGCCATTCTCACCATGATGGGCCAGATCGCATTTATGCCTGTACTGGTGCTGGCAGCCCGGCTATGCCCTGCTGGTGTCGAAGCCACGCTATTTGCTCTATTAATGTCAATTGTTAACCTAGCAGGGCTGCTGTCCCATGAGCTGGGTGCTTTATTAACCCATTGGCTGCATGTCACTGAAACAGATTTTGAAAATCTATGGTTGCTGGTCACCATTACAAATGCGACCACTCTGTTGCCATTACCACTCCTGTTTTTACTACCCAGTGCCTCGGCCTCCTCAGACACCACAGTAGATGAATTACCTGGAGAAACCGATGAAGACTCGTCAACACCAGAACCAGTGCTGACAACATTGTTATAGGTAGTTCTATACAGGCGATCGCTGGGCAATGCCCACCCTAGAAACAATCACAACCCACATTCACTAATGCAAACAATCTCCTCTCCCAGACCATCTCACGATTTTGATATGGATGATTGGCGCAGTGGCTATCGCTCGCAGCCTAATGAATATGCCTATGAAATCGAGGATATCGATGGCACCATTCCTGCCGAGTTAACCGGCACATTGTTCCGCAACGGGCCCGGTTTACTCGACGTTGCCGGACATCCTGTACATCATCCCTTTGATGGCGATGGCATGATTCTGTCTATTGCCATTGCTAAGGGCAAAGCATTCTTTCGTAATCGATTTGTACGTACTGAAGGCTACCTTAAAGAACAAGCCGCAGGTAAACCCCTATTTCGGGGTGTCTTTGGTACTCAAAAACCCGGTGGCCCCTTAGCCAATGCCTTTGATATACGCTTAAAAAATATTGCTAACACCAATGTCATTTACTGGGGCGGCAAACTCTTAGCACTATGGGAAGCAGCAGAACCCCATCAGCTTGACCCAATCACCTTAGAAACTTTAGGGCTGGATTATTTAGACGGTGTACTCAAGCCAGGAGAAGCATTTTCAGCCCATCCCCGCATTGACCCTAACTGCACCAAGGCTGACGCGTCAGTGGGCACTACTAAAGAACCTCGTCTAGTCAACTTTGGCGTTAAAACAGGGCTGTCTAGCACCATTACCCTCTACGAATTTGACTTTAAAGGTCGGCTGGTACACACCCACAATCGTAATATTCCAGGGTTCGCATTTCTGCACGACTTTGCTATCACCCCTAACTACTGCATCTTTTTTCAAAACCCAGTTAGCTTTAACCCAATACCTTATCTAGCAGGTATCAAGGGCGCTGCTGAATGTATCCAGTTCAATCCTAAACAGCCCACCCGGGCGATCATCATTCCGCGAGATGGCACCAGCCCAATCCAGACAATTGATCTCCAGCCCTGTTTTGTTTTCCACCATGCCAATGCATTTGAGACTGATAGCAAACTTTACCTAGATTCGGTGTGCTATCAAGAATTTCCAGACCTGAAGGGAGCTAAAAATTACCTGGAGGCGGATTTTAGTCGCATTCCTGAAGGACAGTTATGGCGTTTTGAATTAGATCTAGCAACGAACACCGGTCAGGCGCAATGCCTGATCGAGCGCGGTTGTGAGTTTCCAGACCTCAATCCCAATCATGTTGGTCGCCCCTATCGCTATGTGTATATCGGTGTTGCCCATCAGCCTCAAGGGAATGCACCACTGCAGGCTGTTATGAAGCGAGACCTGATCACCGGTCAAGAAGACATTTGGAGTTTTGCCCCTCGAGGCTTTGCAGGTGAGCCAGTCTTTGTGCCCAAGCCTCATGGAACTGCTGAAGATGATGGCTGGATTTTGTGTCTGTTTTACAATGCAGAGCGACACTGCTCAGACCTGGCAATTTTAGACGCCCAAAACATTACTCAAGGGCCAGTAGCAACACTGAAACTCCCACATCACATTCCCTATGGGTTACATGGCAATTTCACGCAAGACTTAGCTTTTGATCGTTGAGTATCAGGATTTTTACAGAAAGCGTTCGACTCATACTGATTGATTAATCAGAGATAGTGCCTATTTATGGCATTTAGAAGTTGAAGCATGAATACAGACGGGCACTATGCTTAGTGTAGTCAAGTAATAAATTACACCCGTACCGTAGATGAATAAACAGCCGACATCAGGTAAGGAAATCTTGAACTATCGCCTGCGACCAAATTCTCAAGGTGTGCGTCTTGATATTTGGGAAAATAACCCTACATTTGGTTCAGAGCAGGCATCTTATCGCTTTTTTGTCACCTATCAGCTCAAGTCAGCGGACGATGCTCAGCCTATTCTAGATAGCTATCTGATTGCCAATGACATGTACGATGCTATTCCATCGAATGATGCAGTCACGCCTATTCATTTGAGAACGTTAGCTGGGTCCCAATCGTTTGGTAGCTAAGTTAAGGGGTTTCAGGCGATTGCAGCTGCCACTGTTTTTCTTCAAGATAATAATCGCCGACATCTGCTCCATTAATAGGAATGGCTTCGTAACGTAACACACCATCTACGTATACCTGCTGACCTACCTTGGGTGGAGCAGCCTGTTGGGTCAAAATCCAAACATTTCCAGTACCATCATCCAGCTGATAAAGCCAACCATCTAAAAGTGCTAATCGCTGAGTCACCGAGCCAGCTAATGCTACTGAACGTTCAACGCTCTGAGGCTGGCGAATAGCATCAATTTTGACAGTCGATTTAGGTAGCAAGCGGACGGGAGACGGCACTTGAATGCCCGATGGGGACTGACAGCCTGTAAAGAGGGTTAAAAAAACCATTCCCAAAGCTACTGCAGTCAATTTGTCGTTGAAAAAACACATCGCATAAGAAAGCTGTAAGGGCTCAAGTTTTAATCAAGTTCAATCAAGGATGCAAACACTGGCTCAATTGTGACCAAAGGAAGCCAGCGAGGAGTCTGTCAAACCTAAGTCTTGGGCTAACGCGTACTATCACTCACTGTCTTAACCCAAATTTTTAGCTTTGACACTTCACTAGCTAAGATCACCCGCTGCCATAACCCACTGCGTAAACAAAGAGATTAGTTGATATTTCATATATTGATATTGGGTCGGGTAAGAGCCTTTGGTACGCTAGAACAGCCAATGTCGCTAGTATCCCCAATTGATTAGCTACATCGGCATACCCGCCGATAAAGTTAGCAAAAATTTCATGGCCCAGCGGTTAGATGGCAAAGCACTTGCCCAAAAAATTCAGTCCAAGCTCGCAGTTGATATTGCCCATGAGAGTAACCAACGGCCGCGCCCCCCTGGTCTAGCCGTAGTCATGGTTGGAGACAATCCAGCCAGTGCTGCCTACGTTAGAAATAAAGAACGCGCCTGTGATCGAATGGGGATTGCCTCGTTTGGGTCACATTTACCTGGCGATACTCCTCAGGCTACTGTCAGCAAACTCATTGATCAGCTGAATCACGATGAGCGGGTAGATGGCATTTTAATTCAGCTGCCTTTACCTGATCATTTAGATGCTGTCACTTTACTCAATCGCATTGATCCAGCGAAAGATGTCGATGGTCTTCATCCAGAAAATATGGGTCGCCTAATGCGCGGAGAACCTGGACTACGCAGTTGTACTCCAGCTGGCATTATGACTGTGCTTAAGGAATACAACATCGACCCAACAGGCAAAAAGGCAGTCGTGCTAGGACGTAGCATTTTAGTGGGAAAACCCATGGCACTGATGCTGCTAGAGGCCAATGCCACAGTCACTATTGCCCACTCTCGCACACAAGATTTACCGGCACTCTGCCGTCAAGCAGATATTGTAGTGGCGGCTGTGGGGCGTCCTAACATGTTAAAGCCAGACTGGATAAAGCCTGGAGCAACGATCATTGATGTCGGCATCAATCGCATAGAGGATACTGAGTCAGGTAAAGCTCGGCTGGTTGGGGATGTAGATTTTGCCAATGTAGAGCCCATTGCTGGAGCCATTACACCTGTACCGGGCGGAATTGGCCCCATGACCGTGACCATGTTGTTGCACAATACAGTATTAAGCTACCGTAAGCGATTTAATGGTTAATTAATAGTTGACGCTAGCGCTTTCATTTAGGCACGAGCTTTTAGTGAGTGCTTTCGCTACTGCACACCGTCTTTGCCTTGGCAAAGCACATTTGTCATAGCCCCCAAATTCATATATTCCTCGTTTTAATCATGATGACCACCGATGTCGCGGCTGCTTTTGACCTTAAAACCTACCTCTCCACTAAGTGTGCCGAGGTAGAAGCAGCTTTGGAAGAGTCGCTACCAGTGGTTTATCCCGAAACTATCTATGAGTCAATGCGCTACTCATTGATGGCAGGAGGGAAACGACTGCGCCCCATTCTCTGCTTAGCTACCTGTGAGTTGGCAGGCGGCAGGGTTGAGCAAGCTATGGCCACAGCCTGCGCCTTAGAAATGGTGCACACGATGTCGCTCATCCATGACGATCTACCGGCTATGGATAATGATGACTATCGTCGGGGGAAGCTCACAAACCATAAAGTTTATGGTGATGATGTGGCCATCTTGGCGGGGGACGCACTTTTAGCATATGCGTTTGAGTTTATTGCTGATCGGACGGAAGATGTTCCCCCTAAGGCTGTTCTAGAGGTAATTCGTCGCCTGGGAAAGGCAGTCGGGGCAGCTGGTCTAGTGGGCGGACAAATTGTAGATTTGGCATCTGAGGGTAACCCCGATACGTCTATTGAAACCCTCAATTTTATCCACATGCATAAGACAGCTGCTCTACTGGAGGTCTCTGTAGTGTCGGGAGCCGTATTGGCAGGGGCAGAACCTGAGGCTGTCGAACGCCTCTCTCGCTATGCTCAGAATATTGGCCTGGCCTTTCAGATTGTGGACGATATCCTGGATATCACTTCAACCCAAGAAGAGCTAGGAAAATCGATTGGGAAAGATATTCAAGCTCAAAAAGCAACCTATCCAAGTATTTGGGGCCTAGATGAATCGAGAAAACAAGCTGACACCTTAATTCAAGGCGCTAAGGATGAGTTAGCTACTTTTGGTCACTTAAAGCAGCCTTTGGTTGCGATCGCAGATTACATTACCGCGCGTACGCATTAATACCTCATTAACATCTGGATGTATATGGAAGCCTTTAACGAGATTTTTCAGAACCACGTTCTTGTCGTGTCGCTCGTCGCCTGCGTGAGTGCCCAATTGCTTAAGCTCATCATTGAAGTCGTCAGCCATCAACGACTCAACTTGCATGTCTTAGTTGAAACAGGTGGCATGCCGAGCTCCCATTCTGCTCTAGTCGCTGCTTTAGCCTGTGGTATTGGCCAAACCATCGGCTGGTCGAGCCCAGCGTTCGCAGTTACGGTCGTCTTTGCCGTCATTGTCATGTACGATGCCGCCGGAGTCAGACAAGCCGCAGGGAAACAGGCACGGGTCATCAATCAAATCGTAGACGAGTTCTTTAATGATCAAGAATTTCAAGAAGATCGGCTCAAAGAACTCTTGGGCCATACTCCATTACAGGTTGTTGCAGGTGCAGCCCTAGGCGTTTTTATTGGGTTACTAGCTGCACCGACCTATTAGTTAGCGAATAGTATCGGTTAACCGAATCACCTGCTGGCCATCTACTAAAAATGAAGTCAGCCCTCTATCGACTAGCTGTTGCAATTTCGCTGCAGCCGCTGATGAATCGGTCGTATGCATGACCAGTAGATAAGGTTGCTGTAGATATACAGCCAGCCCAACGTTACCCTGTTGGGCCAAATCGCGTCCAAGCTCAGGATTTTGCTGATAATCCACTAATACGGCCACCCCTTCCCCCAACAGTGTGGGCTGATACTGAGGGTCACCGGTTGTATCAATCTCAGGAGCCTCGACAGCCGCTACTTCTACAGGCTCTGGATCGGGAGAATTCTCAGGGACTGGAGTTGGTTGTGCGATAGTGGGCTCCACCTCTAAAGGAGTCGCAATGTCCACGGGCTCATCGGCAGGAGCTTCCACAGGAACATCTACAGACTCATCAGCGGGGGGGGCTTCCGTAGGAACATCCACAGGTTCGCTTACAGGATCTGATGACTCAGCTAACGTCGATGACTCGACAACAACCGTATTCAACCCCTCTATATCGTTTAAATAGAGAGCCCAGGAGTTAGCCACCTCCAAGGAATTAAAGCCACCAGCTCGAACGACTGGATCTCCCAAATAGCTGCAGACTAACGTGGGCTTATCGACAGGCAATAAGGATATGGTGCGATCGCGAGTCGTTTCATCATCACCACGCACCAGCAATAAATATTCTCCACCCGCGGGTGGAGGGCAATCAGGATAACTTTGGGCTATTCCCTGCCCACCACTAAGCAGCAACAGTAACGTTACTCCACCCAGCAATCGATAGCCCATAATCCTATCCCCTAGCTAAATCAATCACATACACATCTCGAAACACTAGACCTCTGGTCAAGTCAGTCTCCAGAGTCTTAGCTTGACTAGGGATTATAGCTCTATTAAGCTACGGTTGCTAAAGAAGCCAACGGGTCATTCACTGCCAGTAAGGGCACCACAAACTCTCCAGTCGCGACATATTCTAAACGCAGCTTCAGCCAGGTAATAAACGTTTTATCAGTTGACACCACAGCTGCTGAAGGCTGCGGACAACTAGCCTTAACAGCTTCTAAATCCGGAGATTCCAAAAAAGCAGGCTGTTTGATTAGCCAAAAATCAATCTCTTTTTCTTGTTCTTGATAATAACGTCGCCGTTCTTTGAGTACCTCTTCCAAAGGCTCTTCTTCCAATAAAAAACGCTGGCTAGCTATAGCGTAATAGTACGTCTTCATAAACCTATAAAAGAGACAAAAGTAACGAGTCCCTAAACGAACTCTGTTTTCAGATCCAATAGACAGGATTTTAACAGGGAATGCTAAGCCATCGTTACTTTGTATAACTCTCTTAGAAATCTATTGGGGCAGTAGCAACGGTTCGCAGCGTTTCTTGGTCATCATCATCTAATAGATAGTCATCATCATCGTCAAAGTCGTCATCATCAATCTCATCATCCTGAAGAGTAACGCTGGCACCGTTAATTAAAACCCCCAGTAAGCGAATATCTTCATTAAGATCGAGCTCCTCAAGCGCCGTATTCAAAACAGCTCTCTCAGTAATACCAGGCCGAGCGACCAATATCATGCCATCCGTTTGCTCCTCTAAAAGCAAAGCATCATCCACACGACTCAAGGATGGCGTATCTAAAATCACCATATCAAAGCGTTCGCGAGCATCATCTAGAAAACGACGCATCTCACTCGATTCAAGAATTGCCGCAGCCTGACGCTGAGGTCCAGGACTCGGCGATACATATAAGTTCTCAATAAATGGAACCATGCGAACATTATCGCCAATGCTGCCAGAGTAATAGCGTAACGGCTCTACCAAAACCCGATCATCATTCGCTAACCCAAGGTACTGTGCCTTAGATCCCGAACGCAAATCAGCTTCCACTACAAGGGTGCGTCGTCCAGCCTGGGCCGCAGCAATCGCTAAATTATACGCAGTAATACTCTTACCCTCATTAGAGATGGTACTCGTCACCAATACCACCCGAGGCCCAATCACACTATCCTCAAAACCAGTCAGCCTTAATTTACTAAGACAGCGTTCATAGCTACTGTGGTACTTAGAATCTGGCTGTACCAAAATGGGCGCAGCTGTCGCCGGGCGCGTACGAATGACCGGCACAGCACCCAAGATAGGCATATCCTGATCGCGCAAAATCTTCTCTAAATCTTCGGGTGTACGGATAGTACCATCCAGCATATCGAGCAAGAAGATAATACCGCCCCCTGCCACTAAACCCAGCAGACCTCCAGCCAGCAGGATTGTAGCCGGATTAGGCTTTTCAGGTTCATTGATAGAGGCCGAAGGTTGAATAGCAACCGTCAAGCTGCTCACCGTTTCAGCTTCAGCAGCCTCTGCATCGACAATGCGTGCTTGAATCTGATCATAAAGTGCTTTCTTCAAACCCACCTGATAGGCTAAACGCTCGCGCTCTAGCTGTTTGTTAGGTAGGTTAGAGTAAATCTGCTGTAGTTCAAGCGCAGACCTATTCAGTATATTACTCTGGCTAATTAATGCCTCGCGTTCCGTTTGCAAGTTCACTAATTGTTGGGCTAAAGCGGCCCGTGCCGGGTCTAAATTCTGATTGACATTAACAACACCTGCTGGCAGGGCAACTGTTTGACCATTACCCCCAATAACCTCAGCCGCTCGTCGATCTAGCTGGGCCTGTATAGTTCTAAAATTACGCACCGCATTGAGCATAGACGGGTGATCAGGCCTATGATCTGATGCCTGCAATAAGCTGATCTCATTCTCAAGCTGATACCTCTGAGCCCGCAGATTTGCAATTAAAGGATCCGCACTAAGTGCCGCAGAAACATAGGCTTCGTCAGCACTCAGCCCCAAACGTCGTTCGAGACTCAGGATCTGCGTTTCAATACCGGCTAAAGTGATTCGATTTTGACGAATTTGCTGTTGACTGCCTGAAATTTGCCCCAGCAAGCTGCCATCTAATGCCGCCTGAATTGCAGGTCCCTCTTGACGATCGTATTGCTCTAAATTTTGCTCAGCTTGTCTAAGAGCACTTTCAATAGGAGGAAGGCGTTCCTTGAGAGCAGAAATAATAGCATCTAACTGCCTTTTATTACGTACACGACTAGCCTCCTCCATGAACTTGAAAAGACCATCTAACACAAAGACAGCAACGTCTTCATCCGCATGAATAAAACTAACATCAGCTCTTATACCCGGTTGCTCTTTTTTACCACCACTGATTCTGACGATGGTATTACTACGCAGATCACCTGGAGTCAGGTCTATGCCGCCAGCAACTAACTGCCGAGATGCCTCTTCAAGCAGTCCTTCAGAAAGCAGCTGATCTTCATCTAGAATGCCTCTACCAGCCTGCTCAATGGTAGTCGCCGTATTGGTCAAAGAAACCAAGGGACCACTGTCAACAAGCGTACCATTGGCAATATATTCAACAGGTGGTGGTGGCTGCAAAGCGACGACACCAGAAGCGCCCAAAATCGACAACAAGCATGTTAGTCCAGCCCACTTATACCGCTGAACAGCTAATAGATATCGCTTGATAGCAGGAGATACCATGGACACTCCTCGGATACAAAAAACTAGTATAAAACAGCGGTCTGAATCATTGACTCAGGGAAAGCTCAACAGCAGAACATCCACAAGGCAAATACTGATCTCTTAGCAGATCTAAAGAAATCATAGCTCAATCGTTCGCTTCATATCTTTCATGATGCTATAGCACCGAAAAAACTCACCCAATCCCTAATCAAAAAAGTCTCCATTAAAAATGCCATCAAAAAAGAGGATAAAGCTGAGGACATCCTGGAAAGGCTGGGTAATGGTGTCGATGGCAAACGAAATACGATTGATAAAGCTTCGACCAACCACAATGACATCGTTATCCCGAAGCGGTGGGTTTTGAGTCGGATCGCCATAGATTGCATCCTTAGCGTCTAACTTAGCAATCACTGGCTTCCCTTCCTCTGGATCAAACCTGATTAATGCTACTGAATCTAAATTAGCCTGATTAAGTGGTAAACCCAGACCACCTCCCCCTCTTACAGAATCACCCACTAATGCATCTACAAACGTACTGCCATTGGGTAACCTTTGTCCCCTAACAACCCCACCAGGATAATTAAATACCCGAACTAAAATTTCTGGCTGAGCAAAAGTAGAACGAGTGACCAAATTTACATCGTAATCCTGCGACTGAGCTGGATCAAGTCGAGCAATAATAACGACATCACCATTTTCAAGACGTTCTTCCGGCAGTGGGATGCCTTCACGGACAGGAGTATACAGATCGACTGTTTTTTCAATCACACGGTTATCGGGTAGGCGGCGCTGAATCCGGATTTCACGTAAATCAGCTGTACTACGAGCCCCACCTGCGGCTAAGAGCGCAGCAGTTACCCGTGGAACCTGTAGCGGGTATAGACCTGGACGCTCAATTTCCCCAAAAATCATGACCTCTACACCACGCTGAGCCGTAAGGGTCAGCGTCACGTCGGGAACCCCATAGCGACCCGGGTTATTGGCCCTCAGGGTCTGATAGTCAGGCCGGATAAAGCGATTAATATCTTCTTCAACAGCCTGATAAGGGATACCCTGTGGTGTATTAGCTAAACCAATCGAGCGTACTTCATTCAGTACCACATATTGGTTGTAGACAGCACGAATTCGATTTTCCGCTTCATTAAGGGTAAGGCCTTCCAAGGGAACTGCCCCTTCAATGGGCAGAATCACATTACCCTGCTGATCAAGCGTTGCTTGAAATGACAAATCAGGAAAGCGCTGAACACTTACAAAGATACCGTCTCCAGGGCCTAAGCGATATTCTTCAAAGATATCCTCAACGCCTACAGGGGTCGAGCTATTGCGAATCCTCGGTTCTAAATCATCGAGAGTGGGCCGACGTTGCAACACCTCAACTGTCGGTACGTCTGTCTCTGTTTCTACGTCCAGCAGCGTTTCATCTGGCTCGATAGGATCTACTGGCACCTCAACCGGTACTGATTCCTCTAGGGATTCTTCTGAGAGCGGGGGAAGCGATTGGGCTGTAGTAGGCGTATTCAGGAAACTCCAACAGGTTGCACCTAATACAATGGGGCTAGCCAGTAGAGCTAACTGCTTTTTCAAAAAATATTGGTTTTTTGGGGCATTTTTGACCGCTACCATACCAGTTCAAAGATAAAAAAGCGTATATGAAATTCAGCTAATTTGTAAGCGCTATATTGTGTTCAATGTAGCTACTGTAGCTCATCTTCTGCACCATCAGAGGTTTTCAGATAAACCGTGAGGATGAACTACACTCGCATTAAGATGCCTGAACAAAGACAGTTTCCACTAAGGATGCCTGCACCAGTGAGCTCAGACGCTCCAAATCAGGGTAAAAGAGGGACACATCTCCGAGGGGCGGCATCGGCACCAACATACTAACGGCAACCCAAGGCAAACGCTCTCCTCTGCCCCACTGATATTTTTGGTCGCGCCAAAACCAATGATGTGGGGCAGGATGACCACTTTGGGGAAGGGCATACCATTGAGCCACTGCAAAGGTTTGGCCAGCCGTCCAAGCTCTAAATGTGTTGATCGTCAAAGTACCCATGCTGAGACGTCGACGATCAGAAGTTTGCCATTTTTGTGCGCCTTCTAAATCAATCCACTCAACCTCTGGTTGGTCGTCAGACTGCCCCTGAGGTCTTAGAAAGAGTACCATTTGCTCTGGGATTGAATCACTGATGGGAGCCAATTGCTGTACTGACCACTGAGAACCGCCTATGGAGATTTTTTGTTGAAGGTCTTCAGACCATCCATCGATGGATAATCCCGTTTCTTTCAAATCGCGAATGGCACGAATTTGAGCTACCTCTGGCGGCGAATGCCAAGGCCATTGACCGGATACATACTGAGGAATAGAAACAACTGCAATGATCGTAGCTAACAGTACAACGGCTAACCATTTCAGCCGAAAGCTAAATTTAGTATCCGCAGAAAACAATGACCAAACCATCTGTTAAAACATCCCTAGAGAAGAACTACAGCATGTAGCACAATGACATCTAAAAATCGATCGGTGGCATTTGCTGTCCCGACTGGTTTGTCTCTGTGCCGATACTGCTGAAGGCTAACTTGGCTGGCATCTGAGCTGGCACATGGGTTTGAATAGCATTCACAATCAAGACTAAAGACCCTAACATCAAAGCAGAATAAACATCACCACCCCAGCTTTCATGCAGCCAGTGAAAAGCTGACGTCATGCTATGACCGTGAAAAAACGTCAAAATTGTATTGCGGAGAATATTGCCGATAACACTGACCAGGACAATGCCAACAAAAAAGACACTCGTCCGCAATTTGGAGCGATATACCCCTGTCCAGTAGGTGAGCACTAAGCCCATATATAGGCTTGTAAACAGCATTTTTAAGCCGGCGCAGTGTGGTGCCACTTCTACCAGCTGCTGATTCATACTTAAGTAGATGTTATTGACTTCTACCTCATAGCCCAGACCGTGCAGAATTGTGCCTGCCACAGTGGCAATAAATCGCTGTAATGGAAGGATATGGGGCTCAACCAGATAGGGTAGCTGTGTAGGCGTTGAAAAAACTATCAAAATTAGCGGAAACAGCATTAGCCTTAAGCCTGTTGGACCTTTGAGACAGAGAAGGAGGCCCGTTAGCATCAGAGGTAATGATAAATTCACCGCATCCATAACGCCACTGGCGTAACACATAAAGGCTGCCGCTAAACATAAAATGCCTGACCAATGGCAACGATCTTGTAATTGCTGCCAAGTTGGGCGTTTATCCCAAACAAGTTTGCATGCCAGAGGGATGCCTAAGATGCCGTGGCTAAAATACTCATGCTGAATACTGATATTTTTATTGATCCAGCCATCCCACACCCAGTGATAGAGCAAAGGTCCATAGAGAATCACTAAGCAGCTAATCACTACGAGCTCCAGTGCCCATTTAGACGATTTGGAATATGGAAAACTAATCATCGTTGATATGTATTATTTGGATTAAATCAACACTGGACAATTTTCGGCCACCGCCATGATGATCTCTACAACGTACTCTAGTTGTTCGTCAGTCATGCCCGGATACATGGGCAAGGATAGAATTTCTTGACTTAACTGCTCAGCTACAGGAAAGTCACCAACCTGATAGTCCAGGTTTTGAAAGGCTGGTTGCAGGTGACAGGGCACTGGATAGTGAATACCGGACTGGATATCGCAGGCAGCTAATTCTTGCTGAAGGCGCGTACGATCAATTGGGCAATCAGAGGTTAAACGGATAACGTAAAGATGATAGGCATGCCCCCTCCCACTGTGGTTAACCATAGGCAGAAGCCCAAAACCAGCTAAGGGTTTGAGGGCTTCGTCGTAACGTTGTGCTAAACGATTGCGATCGCAATTCCAGGCATTTAAATGCGATAGCTTAATCTGCAAGACAGCCGCCTGTAATGTATCGAGACGACTATTGGTACCGCCAGGATCCGTGTGGTAGTACTTACGAGTTGACCCATAGTTACGTAGCGACCTCACTGTTTGAGAAATCACATCTTGCTGGGTGACTACCATACCGCCATCGCCCATCGCGCCTAAGTTCTTACTAGGGTAGAAACTAAACGCAGATGCCAGACCCACACTTCCGGCCTTGACGCCTTCCCGTTCAGCGCCATGGGCCTGAGCCGCATCTTCAAAAATAATGACATTATGAGTATCCGCCAGTGAGGTTAAAGCCTGAGGAGACACCATCTGACCGTAAAGATGAACAGGAATAATCGCCCGCGTTCTGGACGTTATGGCCCGCTCTGCAGCAGCCAAATCTATCAATCCTGTCTCTAAATCACAATCGACAAAGACGGGGGTAGCACCCACCTGCAAGACACCAATTAAAGTGGCCACAAAGGTATTGACAGGCAAAATCACCTGGTCTCCAGGACCCACACCACAGGCCTGCAGACCTAGCGTCAGCGCATCGGTGCCAGAGCCGACACCCACGCCGTAATGAACCCCACAGTAATTAGCAAACGCTTGCTCAAATTCAACAACTGACTTGCCTAATATGTAATCGCCCCGTTCAGCGACAGAAGTGATTGCCGCCATTAGATCTAAATGCAATGGACGATGCTGCTGGGATAAATCAACAAAGGGAACAAAACGTGAACTAGCCATGGCGTGCAGTGTCTAATGAAATGTTGGCAATTGCTTCCACTGTGGTGACTAACAGAAATTGAATCAAGCAACTGCCATTGATCCAATATTCCCCAGGTACTGGGCAGTTGCACTGGTCAAATAGCAACGCCCTGCAGTCAAACTTGCTGACAGGGTGATAAAACATTCATAGATCCAAAGTATCCCTACTCTTAGTGTGTCTTGTTCATTTGAATCTTGGGCATACACACCTCATAAAATCTCTATGAAGCTTATAGAATCGCTTTGTCTCTGCTTCAGAATTGACGATAGTCGTTTCTAACATTATGGTTAGCGAAAACTGACTTGCAACTGACACCCCGTTCCCTTTGACGATATGCATGCGTTAGGTGCCAGAGCATACGGTAATTCTTTTATTTCCCGTCACAATATGGACCTGAAGACAGCCGAGCAGGTAGTAATCAAACAATCAGATTTGACGGTGTCCGATTCATTTTTGGCACGATTACAGCAATATCAACCACCGGTACCTGGCCAAGTTACCTCACTCTTATTGGCCTTAAAGACAGTGATGGAAGGGCTCAAAGTTGCCGATACTCTAAATCGTCCATTAGCCTATGCCTTGCACCAAATAGCCTATGAAAGTCGCCAGTTTTATGAGCAAGGTAAACGGGCAAAGGTAGAGTGGCCACCCCTGTTAGATGCTGATATTGAGCGAATTGCGATCGCAACTGCCCAAATCTTCAAGGGCGAGACATAACGCTGCGTTACCCCTTAGTCGCTATGCCCTGATAAAAATAACCAATGAGCTTAGGCAAATCAGTGGCATAAAACTCCTGCAATTCGACGTGGTCGTCAAAGACCGCCTCAATCAAACTGGCTATAGGACGATCTAGATGGCAACCATCAGCAATTCGCCGCTGCAGTGGTGTGATCCGTCGCTGCCAAGTACCCACACCTGGGTCAGAACTGAGACCATGTTCAATAAAGAAAAACTTGCCCTCCGGCTTGAGCACCCGATAAACCTCCTTGAGGGCCATATCAACGTTCGGAATACTGCAAAGCGTCCAGGTACAAACAACCGCGTCAAACATAGCCGCTGCCATGGGAAGTGACTCAGCCCGACCCGTTTGCAAGGTGATATCGATGCCGGAAGCTTGAATCCGAGAATTGGCAATCGCAAACATCCCCTCATTCGGATCAATGGCCGTCAGTGCCGTCACGCCATCACCGTAGAACGGAAGATTCAACCCCGTACCAAAGCCAATCTCCAAGACCTGTCCCCGAACAGACTGCAACAGTGCCCGACGGTAACCACTCAACTCCTGGCCCGACATCGTCACATCCAACAAGCGTGGGAAAATCAACCGCGAATAGAGTCCCATGCTTCCCCTAAGCTCCTATCCAAAATATCCCGACCATCCCCCTAAGTCATCCATGCTAATTGCCCAGCCTAAATAGTAGTATCTTGTTGACTCCACCGCTTATCACCAAAGACTCTATGGATTCACTGAAGGGACGCGATCTGCTCAGCATGGCAGATCTAACCAGCACAGAGCTACACGAACTCTTAGACCTAGCCGCACAACTCAAAAACGGAACCAAACAGCCTAAATGCCCTAACAAAGTACTAGGACTAGTATTTTCTAAAGCATCTACGCGTACCCGTGTCAGCTTTTCAGTGGCCATGTATCAGCTTGGCGGCCAGATCCTAGACCTGAATGCTGGGGTCACTCAAGTAGGCCGTGGAGAACCGACGTCAGATACAGCCCGCGTTCTCGATCGCTATCTAGATGTGGTTGCCATTCGCACCTTTCAACAAGCTGAAATTGAAGAATTTGCAGCCTATGCCAACATTCCTGTCATTAATGCCCTGACAGACCTTGAGCATCCCTGTCAGATTTTGGCCGACCTCCTGACCCTGCGAGAAACCTTTGGCAGCCTAGAAAATTTGACTATGTCTTACTTAGGAGACGGTAATAACGTCGCTCATTCTTTGATGCTAGGCTGTGCCCTAGCAGGCGTAAATATCCGAGTCGCCACCCCCAACGGATACGCCCCGGATCAGACCGTCGTCAATCAGGCCATCGACCTCAGCCAAGGACGTAGCGCCGTTATCGTTACCGATGACCCAAAAGCAGCTGTTCAAGGAAGCCATGCTCTGTATACCGATGTTTGGGCAAGTATGGGCGAAGAATCTGAAGCGCAATCACGAATTCCTCAATTTCAGCCCTACCAAATCAATCAGTCAATGCTTGATTTAGCTCACGATCAAGCCATCGTACTCCACTGTTTACCCGCTCATCGTGGCGAAGAAATTACCCACGATGTGATGGAAGGCGCTCACTCCCGAATTTGGGACCAAGCAGAAAATCGATTACATGCTCAAAAGGCCTTACTTGCCGCTATTTTAAGCGAAGTTTAATCCAGGCTAAGAACGTCAAACCGCTTAAAATAGCTACCCCTAAGGCTCCAGATAGGGGATTACCATGAATACCCGTTACCCAATCAGGCACAAGTCCTGAGGGCATAACCAAATCCCCTACATCAACAATGTAATAGCCCCAGATTAACCCGCCGTGAAAACCCATAGGCAAACCTAAATGATGATTGCACGGACGTGCAGGAAACGACCTTTGAGAGGCCATATAACGACTGCTAGCCAAAATTAGTCCAAGCAGAAATAAACCCAAAAACTGGGGAGAGGTTTTTAATATGTCAGGCAACGGCTTAATAAAATGAGCAGTGGCAAAAATGAAACTACTCCAGACAATGGCATAAAAACGACTCAAACTGAGTTGCAGCTCAGTTTGCAACCATCCCCGGAACAACAATTCCTCTACAAAGCCGAAGCCTAGCCCTATTGCTAACCCTTCTAACGCAATAACCATAAGTGGCCTTGGGTGAAAGCTAGCCCAACCCAAAAGAATCTCTATCCCAAAGAGGGCACACACGAGGCTAAAGCCAAATACCAGTGAAACCAAGAGGCTCCACCAAAATTGCCTGCCCAACACTAGGCCATAGGCCTGCAAAGGTTTCTGAAAAGAGTGGCCCCAACGGCCCCAAAACCAGGCGTGACCGATAAAACAACCATATAAAGCAATCAACGCTAACGCATTTGTCAGATGGGACTGTCCGCTCCAGTAACCAAGGCTATAGAAAACCAAGGCAAATGGGGCCCACAAAACTGACAACGTTGCAAAAAAAATAACAAGACGCCGAAGCAGCGAAGCATTGGTTAAATAACGATATAAATTAACCCACCTTTTCATAGTGAGTTAATGAACCATAGCCATATAAAAACCCTAAACACAGTTATTACGTCTTACTCGTCGGGTTCAATGGTACTAGTCAGACCGTGAGAGCGCAGCTGCTCACTGTAAAATTCAGCATGCTCTAGCTCACATACGATCACCAAACCTACCCCTGAATTGTGAGCCTGCATCATAATATCAACCGCTTGTGGCACTGAGAGACTGGGTACAGTCTTCACCAAAGACTCCACAACATATTCCATGGGGTTAACATCATCGTTATGCAATAAAACCCGATAGCGGGGAGCATGCTGTCGCTTATTGGATGTAACTGTTTTTTCGATCGTTCCAGTAGACACCATGGTCTTATCACCGTTAATCAAACAAAGTTTATTTCGAACAAAGGCTCATATCGAGAGGAGCCCACATGCAATCTGCACCGTTTTTAATTTTAACCAGAACTTATGTTCAATTTTCGCCACAAGCCTCTAAACAGATATCACACAAGGGCTTGCAGATTGATAGGAATTTGAGCAACCTTAAAAAGCAACAAATAAATACTTTAAGTAAACGTTTTGAAACACACTTAGTGGTAGCGTATTAGCTAATTTAACAAAATTTGAACTTTTGCATCTATTTCATGCATAAACGTGACGATTTAGTCACATATCCCTTGTCTCTAAGGGATTGAAAGCATAACCCACATGAATTCATTCGTCTATATCCATTCGTTTGATTGAAACTTTTTTTTCAAAATGGTTAGTATAACTCCTGGGCAAATCGTTTATCTTGAATGCTTAGATCAGCGCCTCTATGCTGAAGCAATACAGTTAGCGGGTTCTGTACGCTTATGGTGTCGTCCTCTAATGCTGGTATGCCAACTTCCTTATGGCTCTAGACAACAGCAAATGATGATTGCCCAAGCTGCTGCTGCTCCTGAAACTTGTGAGCTAGAGCTTTATGACCTGCAAACAGCGCCTGATCTGGTTTGGCCGATGAACCGATTTAAGCTTGCATTTGATACCGATTTCTTCTCCCTGCTTTTCTATCTGCGCATTGCCGACAAGATTGAACATGAAGACTTAGCGAAGCAGTATTTCCAACACTTTTTGCATACATGCTGGAAAAATGGAAGCTGTGATGACGATACTCCTCAGTCATCTACGAAATTAGTGTCAATACGTTAATCCAGATCGAGAAGACTATTTGGCACATTCTTAAACACAAAAAAGTAGCGTGTATCCACTCGTTTGATGCCAGTCAATTATCGAACGGTGGGTACAAGTTGAATGCGCCCTTCATCCATTTCGCTCATGAGGAGCTCAAGGGCTTCATAGTCAACTTCTGAAATGTAGCCCAAACGAGAAAGCTCAGAATTAATTTGTTCTTCAATATCAGGCGTCAGCTGTCTTGTATAAAGAGCTTTTTCTACAAGATGACGAATAGCGAACGAATACATGTCGGTTACTAGCAAGCTTTGAATCAGAATTTAAAGTCAAAGGACCATTTTTCTATCTGGAATAAGGCCTTTCAGTTCTGGGGTTATTTCAAGTGAAACTGCTGAAGTTAGTAACCTCAGTGATCCGCATCACTCAATGTATTTGCCAACTGTTTTTTCCATGTGAAGGGTAGTATTCGCTACCGTTTGCAGCCTCGACTTTCTAGAAACTTCAAAGAATTAGTTCAGACATTAAGATTCTACAAATGGCCTTTGGGCATCTGGGCAAGTTTGGATTCACGCGTTAGCTTCGAGAACATATGGAAAGGTCGTGGTCCGAAACTTACATTTCAATCTAATCAAACTTATAGGAGATAGATTATGAGTAGCATTGAAACATCAGTTAAAGTTGTTCGACCTGTCGGCGCTCTAACATCAGCTAATGTTGATGCCTTTAAAGAAGAGATGTTAGATGCAATCACATCTGCCAATGCCAGTGAAGTAGCCATTGATATGGCCGCCGTGGACAGTGTAGATAATTCTGGTTTGGTTGCATTGCTGGCTGGCTGTGATACTGCTAAGCGTCATCGCAAACGTCTAAGTTTGTGCGATGTTGCCCCCCCAGTACGTATCGTCTTTGAACTAGCACAGTTAGATCGTGCTGTCGCTATGGTAGATAGTCAGACGCTACAGGCCGCATAGCTGTTAGCAGTGTTATTTTCTCAGCAAGGTCAAGACGCTATGGCCTTGGTCATCCCTTTATAGGGTTTTAGAACATATGAGCGAGCAAGGGTGTCAATTAAGCAGCCTTGCTCGTTTTGTTCGTTTATATGTTTTGGAGGAAACTCGACATGGCCGTCGCCCAAGACTAGCACTGGCATTCGAGGGGGATGAGAATCAGCTATAGTTTATGTCTGAGTTGCTTTTTCCTCGCCGTGGCTATCGCTGTAAACCAACTGATCACTGCAGATATTGCTCGTCCTGCTCGCTATTTAGGCAATGAGCTTGGCGCAGTTCATAAATCATGGGAGACAGCCAAGATTCGCTGGGTGCTAACTTATCCAGAAATTTATGAAGTCGGGGCCTCCAATCTAGGGCATATCATCCTGTACAGCATTATCAATCAGCAGCCCAGACAACTTTGCGATCGCGCCTATCTGCCGGGTCCAGATTTAGCCCAAAAGCTAACGGAAAGCGCTACCCCCCTATTTGCCGTCGAATCCCAACAAGCCCTAACTAATTTCGATATTTTAGGCTTTAGCCTCAGCTACGAACTGGGCGCTACCAATATTTTAGAAATGTTAACCCTGGCAGGCATTCCTCTCACCTGGCAGGAACGCAATAGCGAAGGGCCATGGAACGAAGCTAGCTGGCCCATAATTTTTGCCGGGGGTCAAACCGCCACATCCAACCCGGAACCCTACGCTGATTTTTTTGATTTTATTGCCCTAGGAGACGGAGAAGAGCTCTTACCAGAAATTGGCCTAGTGCTGGAAGAAGGCAAAGCATCAGGCATGACACGCCAGGAAATTTTGTTGGATTTAGCTCAGGTGCCGGGGGTTTATGTCCCCCAATTCTATGACATGGCCGATGATGGCTCAGTCCACCCTAATCGGGATGATGTGCCTGAACGTATTCTACGTCGGGTTGCAACACCGATGCCTGACTATGCTATTGGCCTCGTACCCCATGTCCAGACCGTTCACGATCGTCTAACCATTGAAATTCGTCGCGGTTGCACCCGTGGCTGTCGATTTTGTCAGCCAGGCATGTTGACTCGTCCTGCCAGGGATGTCGACCCTGACCAGGTGATTAACACCATTGAACGGGGCATGCGGGCCACCGGCTATAACGAGTTTTCGCTACTTTCCCTGAGCTGCTCAGATTATTTAGCCCTGCCTGCTGTGGGTGTGGAAGTCAAAAATCGCCTCAAAAATGATAATGTTTCGCTTTCTTTGCCCAGTCAGCGCGTCGACCGCTTCGATGAAAACATTGCCCACATCGTGGGAGGGACTCGTAAAACGGGACTAACCTTTGCTCCTGAGGCTGGCACCCAACGCATGCGGGACATTATCAATAAGGGATTGACGAATGAAGAACTTCTGCGCGGTGTCAAAACGGCCCATGAGCAAGGCTGGGACAAGGTCAAACTCTACTTCATGATCGGTCTGCCCGGAGAAACTGATGCGGATGTCTTGGGCATTGCTGAAACTATCCAGTGGCTCAGGCGAGAATGTCGGATGAAAGGTCGCCGGTCTTTAAATTTCAACATCACAATCTCGAATTTTACCCCCAAACCCCATACCCCTTTCCAGTGGCATTCCGTTTCCACCAGCGAGTTTGAACGGAAGCAAGACATGCTGCGCGAGGCATTTCGTTCCATTCGCGGAGTAAAAGCCAACTTCACAGATGTCCGTATTTCGGCCATGGAAGACTTTGTCGGTCGAGGCGATCGACGATTAGCCGCAGTTGTACGCCGCGCTTGGGAACTGGGCGCAGGCATGGATGCTTGGTGGGAAAGTCTAGAACGAGCCTTTAGTGCTTGGACCCAAGCCATCAATGATGCAGGACTAACGTGGAAATACCGTCAGGTAGAACAGGGAGAATGGAACCTGGGTGAATCGTTAGAGCAGCAAAGCACCGATCACTTAGAGGACGATCCATCAAACCATTTTGACCATTGGCAGACAGTCATGGATGCTCCTTTACCTTGGGACCATCTCGATACAGGAATTGATAAGCAATGGCTCCAAGAGGATCTACGTCGTGCCCTAGCAGCAGCCATCGTCCCCGATTGCTCCTTCGAAGGCTGCTCGCATTGTGGAGTCTGTGGTACTGACTTTGGCCACAACATCGTAATTCCGCCATTGCCCATACCTGCATTTGAAGGTCATAGTAAACCTCGCTCAGAAAGGGTTCAACGGTTACGCATTACCCTAGGCAAGTTAGGGGATATGGCTCTTATTGGTCATTTGGATTTAGCCAGAATGCTAGATCGTGCCGTTCGCAGAGCTGCGTTACCCATTTCATTTACCGGAGGCTATCATCCTGGCCCACGGATAGCGCCTGCTAATGCCTTACCTCTCGGAGCAACGAGTACTGGAGAAGTCGTTGACTTTGAGTTAACTGAAACCATGGACATTGATGAGTTTAAGCAGCGACTGCAGGCACAGCTGTCGGATACCCTGCCTATTTATGAGGTTCAAGCCGTCAATATCAAGGCCCAATCAGCGACCAAAGCCCTGGAGCAGGCGGACTATTTGCTAGCTCTCACCGCCCCCAGTCATGACGATCCTTGGCAAACTTGGATCGATCAAATCCTGGCTATGGATGAACTTCTGGATACGCACACGACTAAGTCTGGCAAGGTTAAACAAATTAATTTGAGGGAAAGGCTATATAGCCTGGAAATCGTCAACACCTTACCTGATAGTTTGCCAGAGGATGTAATACATAAACTGACGACCAGCGGTGATGTGGTTATTCGATATGTGGGGAGCTGCCGAAATGATGGCAATATGCTGCGTCCAGAACAAATGTTACGCATGCTCGAACGACAGCAACCAGATGAAACAGCACCGTCAGTCCTATTGGGTCATGTGCATCGGCAACGACTAATTCTGACCGAAGAAATGCCATAGAGTGACTCAAGTTCACTTAGTTGTTAACCGATCTGACTTGTAACAGTACAGTCATGAAATTCATACTAAGGTTAGCTATTTCTAGCGTCTGTCTGATGTTATTGACGCACGATGTTTCGGCACAAGCCCAGACAGATGAGCCGCAGCTGCAATGCCAGCTACGGGCTCAGCAACCACGAACAGATGAAACAAACGAGGCTCTATCATCGACTCAGGTGAGATTAGCCAACGTGGTAGAAACTGTATGCCAACTCAATGGTCAACAACCACGAACAGATGATGGTGCGATCGCAACAGCAGAGACTCCATCACCTGAAGATTTCACCGTTCCAAGCCTATGGTGGCAAGAGCAGCAAGTAGGAGAAGCCATCAACAGCCGCCTCATCGATAGTTGGCGAGCATATCACGACACCAACAGTCCCCATACTGATGCCCCCATTTCCCATGTCGATGTGGTCATCAATAGCCAACTTTGGCCATTACTCAACTATTTAGAACGGTATTCCTTGATTACCCAATTTGGCGAAACTGCTAAATACTACGAATACCAGTTGCGACTGTTTACTGGGAACCGCCTAGTGGGGTTACAGGTTTGCGATTTTGCTGCAAATACTCACAATCAGCACAATAATAACGACACTGATCTAGACAATGCCAGTGACCCATCACCACATACCTGCGTTGTAGAGTTAAATTACTTTGGTCAGGGGGCTATTCGCGGTGGGCGTCAGCCCTTAACAAATTAGCCAAATTAGCCTGGCCACGGTCAGACAATGGCAACAGGACTTCTCCATGCCCTGGTACCAGTAATGTCTCTTGATATAACTGAGCTGGCAACTGAACATTAGGTAAGAAAAACGCGGGAGATACCCCATAACTTGTGACCGAAATCTGAGTGGCTATCGACGGCTGCCAACAAAACTCCATCCATGATTTGGCTACCTCAGTCAGTTCTGCATCCGCTGGCGATACCCATACGTCACTGGTCAAGACCGTGCCTTCTTGAGGATGAATAGCCCCCAGGCGTCGATAGCGAACTAATGTCGCTAAAATATCTCCACTCCAGCCTACCGCTAACCAAACATCTTCATTTACTAGCGCTTTCAAATAATCTTGAGAATCAAAAACCTTAACTTGACGATATAGCGCTAACAGCTGTTGTTGAACATCATCCCGCGCTAAAGCAGCTTCATCATTCACAGAATAGTTCAAAGCTTTGAGAACGATGGCCGCTGCCAAGCGAGGCTGATTGGGCATCGCAATTCGTCCCTCTAATTCGGGTCGCCATAGGTCTGCCCACTTCTTAATGGGCTTATTATTACTATTCGGCTTGAAGATGTGCCTTTGAGAAGCAATCATTAACCCTTGAGTACGATAAGGCACCGCCCAAAGCTTTCCTGTAGAAGATGATTGGCCCTGACTATCCCGGCGCAATAACTGCTGCCAAGGGTCAGGCAATGTTTTTACTAAATCAAATTCTGGTATGGGCTGAATGAGCTTTTGACGAATCGCATACTCTAACCAGGGATCACTAAGTGTAACTAGATGAGTATCTACAATCGATGAAGCAGCTTCGTCTGCAGGGGGACTACCAAACGACAGTAACCGTCGCCATAGGGGTGGACTCAGAGGTGTTTGAGCATGCCACCGTTGGAGCTGTTGATAAATCTCTAGAAGACTAACCTCGGCTTGAAACGTAGCTGAGTATTCTCTCCCAAATTCCTTTAATACTTGAGACGGAATCGAACGAGCCAGCAATTTGACATTCAAGGTATCAGACACACGAGGGCGACAACTGGCAACAGCAGCCCCCAATAATCCCCACAATAGTGTGCGCCGCTTGATCATGTTTTTCGACTATATTACCTATTGAATGTAGCGCCATAGGTAAAATGCTTTCCAGTCAGAACGCCATACCATCTGGCAGGTTAGTTAAAACAAGCGCAATAGCACAAGTTAACTGTTCCACTATATGGGTAACTGCTCCACTATATGGATAACTGGCCCACGGATATTGTTGCTGAGCACAAGCTAACGCCATACCCCTGCCCCATAATCTAGCAACTCTGGCGCTAGTCCTGCCTCAATGTTCACTTCACCTATAAAAAAAAGGAAAGCTTTGCCAGCTTTCCTTTTTTTAATCAAAACAATTAGGTTGGCAACAAAGAAGCCATTAGTCAAAGCTAGCAGGAGCAGAGAAGCGAGTTTTACCAGCACCCCACATTTCACCCATAACCTTGGGTTGCAATAGAATGTAACCAGAGATAGCAGCTAAGTCATCATCAGTTAGACTACGCATCTTGGGAAAAATATCAGTACTTTGAGTACTGGGATGAAGCTCTGAAATCTCAGTCAACCCATCATAAGTAGTTGGATTGTTCAAGTAATCAACCAGAGCCTCTAGATTATTGCGGTTTGGATAAGCCCCCTCTAGCGCCTCTGGCTCTAAACCAACATTAGGGTTAGTTTTGGTAATCCCCTGCACATGGCAAGTAGCACAGGCGTAATTAAAATTTTTACGGCCTAGGGAAACCTGCTCTAGGGAAAGCACTACTGTGTCACCCTGCTCATTCAGGGGAATGGTGCGGGTTGCTTCATCTAGCTCAGCCGCTATTGCATTGCCACCTACAAACAGATTACCGACAAGAAACACAGCCGCGACCACCAGCCAAATGCACTTTTTTAACATGATTCTCCTCGAAATGGATCGCCCATAAAATACGCAACACAGCAAAAAACATTCATCCCAAAAATTAGGTAATGCTTGCAATTTGCAGCTACCTGATAAACCATATCCAAGTTGAAATTTGGAGATTCTTTATAGAAAAACTGAAGTTCCAGACCTGGATAAGAGTTATTTCAGCTAACCAATAGTTAATACCTATCATGCCACCGATAGGGTCAATTCCCAAGACGGTTAAAGGGTTGACTATATCACCGGTTTGATCTGCACCGACTGACCATTAGCCGCGCTCTCTAGTGAGACATGATTGAGAGAGGGAGACTGTGTCGGTATTTGATGTAGACGAATCAATTGTACGACGGTGTCTTTGAGCTGAGTACGAGGCACAATTTTATCGATAAAGCCATGCTTGAGAAGATATTCTGCCGTCTGAAAGTCATCTGGCAACTTTTCTCGAAGTGTTTGTTCAACGACTCGGCGACCGGCAAAACCAATGGTGGCATCAGGTTCTGCCAAAATAATATCGCCCAACATAGCAAAGCTTGCGGTGACCCCCCCCGTGGTGGGATGGCTCAAAATTGGCATATAAAGCAACCGGCTATCGCGATGCCGCTCCAGCGCCGCCGAGATTTTGGCCATTTGCATCAGGCTCAGCATACCTTCCTGCATACGGGCACCGCCCGAAGCACAGACAATGACCACTGGTAATTGGGCTGCAGTCGCATGCTCAATCAATCGCGTAATCTTTTCGCCAACAACCGACCCCATACTGCCGCCCATAAAGCGAAAGTCCATTACACCTAAGGCAATGCCTTCGCCATGAATTTGGCCAATACCAGTTTGCACCCCGTCTTTGAGATTAGTTTTATGCTGCATATCTCGCAGACGATCACTATAGGCCTTGCGATCGCGAAACCGTAAAGGATCCTTAGGGGCAAGTTGCTCATTTAAAGGCTGCCAAGTATCCGCATCGACCAACTGAGAAATTCGCTCATCACTAAACACACGATAGTGATGATCACATTCTGGACAAACCATTTGGTTAGCCCGCAGATCTTTGGTATAGGTTAGGACTCCACATTCGCTACACTTCGTCCAAAGACCGTCGGCAATTTCACGCTCTTGACGATCCTGACTAATGGGGCTTTCTTTCTTACGATTTGCAAACCAGTCAAAAAGGGACATAGACTGTGGGCTCAATACATGCTCCCTTTAATCCTACCGGCTTGCCCACCTACCGGGAATAGTCAGCGGGATTTTATCGCAGTCACAGATTACAACACGTCTTTGAAAAAGAGTCGCAAATAAGCCTGTATCAAGGCATTACCAAAAAACAAACTAATTCCTGCACCGAAGGCTAAAAATGGGCCAAACGGAATGGGTTGACGACGCTCTAACCGTCCTAGCACGATACCAAAGCCACCGACAAATGCGCCTAGACATGACGCTAGCAAGATGCTGAGCAACAACCCCTGCCAACCTAACCATGCGCCTAGCATAGCGGCCAACTTACCATCACCACCGCCCATGGCTGTCTTACCCGTCATAGCGGACCCCAATATACCAATGCCGTCAAATAGCCAGATTCCCAAAATACTGGCAGCAATACTAGCCACCAGCATCGATAACCTCGTTGGGCCACTTGATAAAACCGCTTGCGCCAACCAACCTAAACCCACCCCTGACATCGTTAACGCATTTGGCAGGGTTAAGGTATCAATATCAATCAGAGTGAGGGCTACGAGCCAACTGATTAAGCCCCAATAAAAAGGCGTCTCAAGCTGCCAGCCAAAACGTAAAAATACGGCTACATACAAAAGCCCACTCAGGAATTCCACCAGCGGATAGCGTGGCGAAATAGTGGTTCGACAGTAGCGACAGCGCCCACGCAACCATAGCCAACCAAAAATTGGCACATTGTCATAGGGTTTTAATTGGGTAGAGCACTGAGGACAGTGGGACGGAGGCGACAGTAATGACAGCCCAGCGGGTAAACGATAGATAACAACGTTTAAAAAACTGCCAACGGAAGCCCCTAAAACGAAAACAAACAGATACGGCACTGGGTCAATCTAGTGCAAGCCTGGTTCTAGCTGAGTTAACGGAATAAAACTCTCATGGGGCAGCAACACTGGCTTAGGGCCAAAAATAAGTTTGCCACGACGGGTAGTACGACCAATGGCCACGCCAATAGGTCGTTCGACAACGTCTGGATGCACCTCGTAATAAGTGCGATAAATGTGACGGGCGGCTCGTAGCAAAGCTGGATCTAACATGGACGATGGCGATCGCAGGTTGAGTGGACTACGCTGCATTCCCGCTGCTGACACACTGGGATGCACAGCCGCCTCACCAGGATTACCGTACTCTGGCCGCTGTAAAGATGACACGACTGAATACTCCCTCTAGCTCAATAGTACATTTGAATGGAACTAACCTGAATTGCTAGCGAACTCAGCAATCCACTTGCTGAAGATACCCTATGTCTGCTAATAGAAACAGCCCTGCCACCATTCAGTACACCAATACTAGCTAGCATCCATAGATTGTGCCAGGCTTTTCTAGCCCCATACCTCAGGTTGAGTCATTATGCTTAAACCAAGGCTTTCAAAAGAGCTTCTCCCATGGCCTTACAGCCAACGGCGGTCAGTCCTTCAGCCATAATGTCGCCAGTGCGATAACCCTGATTGAGGACAGTATCCACAGCTGTTTCAATCATGTCAGCGGCCCCAGGTTGATTCAAACCATACCGCAGCATCATGGCAGCACTGAGGACCTGGGCCAAAGGGTTCGCTTTGTCTTGGCCAGCAATATCAGGGGCTGACCCATGAACCGGTTCAAAGACACCAGGTCCTGACGCTCCTAAGCTAGCTGAGGGTAGCATGCCAATACTGCCCGTGAGCATCGCCGCCGCATCAGACAGAATATCCCCAAACAAATTCCCCGTCACGATGGTGTCAAACTGTTTCGGCCAACGCAGCAGCTGCATAGCGGCATTGTCTACATACAGATGAGTCAATTCCACATCTGTGTAATCTTGACTGAGGGCAGTAATGCGATCTCGCCACAGCTGAGAGACTTCCAAAACATTTGCCTTATCTACCGAACAAAGACGCCCCTGTCGTTTTTGAGCAGCCTCAAACGCTACCCGACCAATGCGATCAATTTCAGTACCGGTATAGGCCATCGTATTCACCCCCCGCTGATCGCCATCAGCAGCAAACACTCCACGGGGTTGGCCAAAATAAATACCCCCCGTCAACTCCCGCACCACCATGATGTCTACCCCTTCAACCACCTCGCGTTTGAGAGAAGAGGCGTCTATTAATTGAGGCAAAATCGTAGCTGGCCGCAAATTAGCAAATAATTTCAAGCCAGCCCGTAGTCCTAAAAGCCCGGTTTCTGGACGCTGGGCGCGAGGCAGCGAGTCCCACTTATAGCCACCAATAGCTGCCAACATCACCGCATCACTTTGTCGACAGGTTTCCAGGGTGGCGGCTGGCAACGGCTGACCCGTGGCATCAATGGCACAGCCACCAATGAGAGCCTCGGTAAAGTCAAACTGAAGATCTAACTTGGCACCGACCGATTTGAGGACATCAATAGCGACTGCTGTGATTTCAGGACCAATGCCATCGCCGGGAAGAAGAGTAATACGAAACTGCTGGGTCATGGAGGCTTATTTCAAGATCTTGGATGATCGGAACATCATATTGTAAGCATGGTGAAGTACTCGAAGCGATGGGCGACTACATTTATCTTCATGGATTTGCATCTGGCCCCCAATCCTACAAGGGCACCTGGTTGCAATCTCGTTTGCAAACCCATGGCATTGACCTACTGCGGCTAGACCTCAACCAGGAAAACTTTACCCATCTCACCCTGACACGGCAGATTCAACAGGTCACACAGCAAATCCAGGGACCCACCACCTTGATAGGCTCAAGTCTCGGCGGCCTTGTGGCGGCTTGGGCCACTCAGCAATCAGATCACGTTGAACGACTCATTCTATTAGCCCCAGCCTTTGATTTTTTAACTCAATGGCTAGCACATCTAGGCCCAGAGCAGATGAAAAACTGGCAAACCACAGGCTGGTTATCGGTATATCACTATGGTTTGCAAGCCCAACAGCAGTTGCACTATGACTTTTTGACAGATGCTCAACGCTACCCAGACAGTCAGTTAAACAAGTCGACTCCCACCTTGATCCTCCATGGTCAAAGGGATGAAGTTATTAGCCTCAATGCCAGCCGTCTTTATACTCAACATCGCCCGTGGGTCACGCTGTATCCGCTCGATACTGACCATGGCATGGCCGATGCCATGGAAGACATTTGGCAACACATTCAAGATTTCTGTCAGCTATCGCCGTGCTGACATGATCAGCCAGAGGCTAACATGACGCAGATCAGGCGTGACAAAATGGCACAATAAATAGCCCATGCCCATAGGATTTTTCATGCTGCCCTTTTTGCGTGCTGATCTAGCTAATCTCAAAGCATATCAACCCCACCCCGCTATTCCAGAGCCCTACGATCAGCTCGATACGAATGAAAGTCCCATTGACCTGCCAGCAGAGATTAAGGCATCGCTCGCCAATCACTACCAACAGGCCCTTGCGGCTAACCGTTATCCCGATGGAGGCCATACAGCCTTAAAAAAGGCAATTGCTGACTATGTCTCGGAATCAGCGATCGCAGCAACTGCTGAAAATATATCCATAGGAAATGGTTCTGATGAGCTTATCCGTTCCCTACTAATCGCTACAGCCATTGGCAACGGGTCTATTTTGGTAGCAAGTCCCACATTTTCGATGTACGCTATCTTGGCTCAAACCCTGGGCATTCCAGTGGTCGATGTCGGTCGCCAAGATGACTTTTGTATCAACTTAGAGAAAGCTCAAACGGTTATTGACCAACAGACTATTCGGGCTGTATTCATGGTGCATCCTAACTCCCCTACGGCCAATCCATTAACCACAGCCGAAATTGACTGGCTCCGACAACTGCCCAACGATGTATTAGTGGTCATCGATGAAGCTTACTTTGAATTTAGCGGGCATACCCTTGCAGCCGATAGCCTAAGTCGTCCTAACTGGGTGGTTTTGCGAACGTTTTCCAAAGCCTTTCGTCTGGCTGCCCATCGCGTTGGCTATGCCATTGCCCAACCTGAACTGATCAATGCCCTAGACAAAGTAAGGCTGCCCTACAATTTACCTAGCTTTTCTCAGGCAGCAGCCCTAACAGCCTTAACTCATCGAGCTTCACTTTTGGCTAATGTAGACGTCACCATTACAGAACGGCACACAATGAGCGCATGGCTTAACGAACAGACCATGCTGTCCCAGTGGCCCAGTGCAGCTAATTTTATCTACTGTAGGTTAAGTGATTTAGGCTTATCAAAGTTAGGCATGCCCCAACCTGAGGGGCTGAATCATATTTTTAGCAGTCTACGCCAGCAAGGCACCCTAATTCGCTACACAGGCGGTGGGCTGCGCATTAGTTTGGGCACCGCTGAAGAAAACCAGCGCACAAGAACTCATTTGCGGCAAACTATGATCAAATAATGATAGGGACATGCCATACCCCTTTAAAAATATCTAGCGCCCTAGCCCCAAACGAACCCGTCGAACGGTTTGAGGTAAAACCCCTACCATCAAGGCAAAAGCTTCATTCGGCACATTATCGATCGTGCTTTTATCAAAGTAAGTCTTAAACTGATCCAAAATCATTTGAGCCCGATCTGCGGAACGGGGCTGATCAGTAAAGTTTTGAGTGAGACGAATCCACTGGAGGCGAATTTTCAAAGCGTTTTGATGTTCTTCATGATCGTCAGGCTCAATCAAGGACAAATTTCCCAAGGGAATAATCTTATGACATCCTTGATCAAAATCACCGCCCACGGCTGCACCAGGGCCTGCAAATTCAGCATAAAACTCTCGAAAAATAATCAAGCCATTGCGACGACGACTATTGACGACTAGTAAATCGCCACGATTAATTTTCTTAAGCAGACTGTCAACAGCTAGCGTTTCATTCACAGGCACATTAGAACTTGAACCGAGAGGCTGCTTAGCTCGCTCAGCCCACCACTTTACCGTACTATCATCTAGGTGCATAGCTTTACCAGGATATGGTTTGGCTTGCACGGTAAATATATGGGAGCGTTTTCGGCCAGTTTGCTTGACCGAAGTTGAGTAGAGTGAAGGTGGCTTGGATTGAGCATCCATCATTTTAGAGTGTCTACCGAGGGCTAGGGCAATCCAGACTAACTACTCTCATTTGATACGACCAACGTGACTTTCGTGCACTAAATTAGCCGAGTTTTATCCAGTCTTTGATAGTTACTAGTCCCTCCTCATACTCACTACATAAAAAATAATATTTATCAGGAGGATATGGATATTTTCACGGTATGGGGGGTGATAAACACTGTATCGAAAATACGTAAAATCCCTATGACTACGTAAATACCATCAACATTAATATCTTCCAGGAAATTCACCATCGAAGTAATTAAATATTTAGGGAAATAACTCTATTTATGTAGAAAACAGCTCTTTAACCATCATTTGCCGCCGTCGCCAAGGATGCATCTGACCACAGGTGGTGTATCCAATCTTTTGATATAGGGCAATGGCAGGAGGGTTATTGGTTGCCACATGCAAATAAAGCTGCTGGCAGCCCCAGGTTCGACCAATGTATTCACAGGCCAAGAGCATTTGTTGAGCCAAGCCAAGGCGGCGATAGGATTGGGCAACAGCAACATTGGCTATGTAAGGGCGACGCGGGTGCAACGGCTGCCAAAATTGAGATCGCAACGAAATTTCTATCGTTCCTACAATTTTGGAACCAGCAGACTTATCCACAACGACCAGGCAACTATACTGCTGAGTTGAGTTCTTTAAGCGACGCTTAATATCCTCTTGAATACCAAGACGCATCAAAGGATACAGCCAACGTTTGAAGCGCTCTTCAGGATAAAAACTAGCCAGTAGTAACTCAACTAACTGAAATAAATCTGCAGAGGAGGCCGGTCGTAGCCGATAACCTTGGGGCAGAGTATAGGCTCTATCCCAGTTAAGTCTTGACATGGTGAGTGGCTTACCAGCTGGGGAACTCTTGATTGATGATAAGGACCATTCAACCAGGTAATGTCCACATCGTAATCAATGGTTGAAAACATCTTTATCCAAGAGACGCACTACACATTCTGCAGTCCATTCCGTCTTCCAGTCGATCTAGATAATCAACAGGGTGCATGTCCAGTTCAATCAGTCATCGACAAGCCCACACTGGCAAACCCAAGATTCTAGTCGTCGACGATGAGCCTGACAATTTAGACCTTTTCTATCGCACTTTCTATAGAGACTTTCAGGTGCTACGGGCTGATAGCGGCCAAGCTGCATTAGCTAGCTTGGCCCAAAACCCTGATACTGCGGCTATTATTTCAGATCAGCGTATGCCCTATATGAGCGGCACAGAGTTACTGCTTAAGGTGGCACAACACTATCCCAATACTATCCGGATAATGTTGACAGGCTATACCGATGTGGCGGATCTGGTGGAGGCTATCAATACCGGCAAAGTTTTTAAGTACATCACTAAGCCCTGGGACGAACAAGAACTTCGAAGTATTGTTCAACAGGCGATTGAAACTCACTTGGTGTTAACCACAAGAACTCAAGAGTTTGATCGCATCCTAGAACAAGAGACTCTGCTCAATGAAAGCACTAAAACCATTAGGGAAGCTGCAACATCTGACGAGATGCTGCAAGTCATTACCAATATACTGGGTGAAGCATTTGAGGCTGATTACTGCGTGCTGCGTCCTTTGCATAATGCCTCGGGGCAACGGCAACATTTTTGGACCTATCAGGCTGAATTAGCCGCGATCGTGGATGGTCAAATCCTTACAGAAACGGCCATTGACATCGACACCTTACAGGTAATGACAGCGCCAGATCTCCCTAAAAATAACGCTTATCGCATTCTGGCTCCTTACTCTAGCCTGCTTATACCGCTCACTAGTAAGCATGAACCTTTAGCTATTTTGGCCCTACATCACTGCCAAGCAACTAAAACCTGGCAACCAGAGGAACTAAAAACCCTCAGAAATGTGGTGGATCAAGCTGCCATAGCGCTGGACCAAACCTGGACTTACGAACGGGTGCAAGCGTTAGCTCAACGCGAAGTATTAATCAACACCATCACTCACGCAATTCACAGTAGCTTAGACCCCAAACACATTTT
>JAHQVZ010000209.1 GCA_019634055.1 Leptolyngbyaceae cyanobacterium MAG.088 | reverse complement strand
GTTGGTAATACCGGGGAACCTACCTGCTCGTTGGAATTGGGTGAAAATCAACTATCCAAAAATGGAATGGGCCGGTCGTTGGTTAGTATTGTACAGACCCCAGTAGGGGCAAACCCTTGTGGTTGCCCTCGATATTCACGCAATTATTCGATCTTTGACTAAACAATTTGTAGGGGCATTATTCCCGTAGGGGCATTACATGTAATGCCCCTACAAATTGCCGATCAAAACTGGGTAGGCACCATCCGCTGAGTTTCCTTAGGCGGGCGTTCATAGTCTATAGCCCGCTGGCGTTTAGGTAGCTTGATGGGCTCGTAGGGTAACTCCTCGTAGGGAATCAAACTGAGTAAATGAGTAATGCAATTTAGCCGTGCCCGCTTCTTATCATCGGCATCCACCACATACCAGGGAGAGTTTGTGGTGTCTGTCATGGCAAACATATCATCCTTGGCTTTGGAATACTCCACCCAGCGGGCCCTGGCTTCTAAATCCATAGGGCTAAGCTTCCACCGTTTTGTCGGGTCGTTAATGCGATCTTGAAATCTCTTTTCCTGTTCTTTGTCGCTGACTGAGAACCAGTATTTAACCAGGATAATGCCTGAGCGCTGCAACATATGCTCAAACTCAGGACAGGTGCGCATAAATTCGGTGTACTCTGTGTGGCCGCAAAAGCCCATTACCCGTTCCACACCAGCCCGGTTATACCAACTGCGATCAAGCAAAACAATCTCGCCAGCTGCCGGTAACTCGTTGACATAACGCTGAAAGTACCATTGCGTTTTCTCTCGGTCAGTGGGTTTACCCAGGGCTACAATTCTGCAACCACGGGGGTTCAAACATTCAGAAATCCGCTTGATCACTCCGCCCTTACCAGCGGCATCACGACCTTCAAAAATAACAACAACTTTCAGCCCTGCATGTTTGACCCACTCTTGCATTTGTACAAGCTCAAGCTGCAATCTTTCTAATTCGGCTTTATAAACAGACTTACTGAGCTTTTTGCTATTTTTCGGTTTCTTTTGTTGGGTCTTATTTTTGGCTTTCTGATCTTTTTCAACGCTCTTCTTTGTTTCTTTCTTAAGCTTAGCCATAGGAATTGTAGCGACCTGATTGACTGGCACTTTGTCAGCTTTGCGTTTAGACGCTTTGCGTTTAGACGCGTTTACGGCCTTTTTCTCGGTGGCTTTAGGTTTGTTGGGGATTTTTTCTGACGGCTTAGCACCCGCTGCCTTCGCTTTTTTCTGGGTATTTGGCTTAACCATAACGTGTCCCAAAATGTCATTATGGCGTCAGCATACGTCCTGATTGCAACGACATAGATTCGCTTAGGCTACTCTAAATATTTGCGAAAAAAGAAAAATAAAAATGTAACAGCCCCCTAAAAAAGTAAAGGGCTTGCAAGTATTGCAAGCCCTTTACTTAAAGTGACGTGTACCATGCACCGTTTCTTAAAACGGTAAGCGAAGGCCAGGAATGACATCATTGACTGCGTCTTGCAGACGATCTGTCACTCGGTCTACCACCACATTGGCAACGGCATTGGCGGCGGCATCGGCAAACCCTGTATTACCAGTCGCTGCGATATCAAATACACAGCCATCCATTTGGTCTTCGGGAACGTCCGCTGCTTCACATTCGGCAATGGCGGCTTCGAGATCCTCGTCGCTGACGCCGTTCAGGGTGAGGTACTGGTTAGGAAAACCACGGTTGCTAAAGCTGGCGGTGGTCATCCCTACCGGGTAGTCAAATAGAGACTCGGTCTGGCTAATGCGCCAGCTGTCGCCAAACTGACGGTTGAGCTGCTCAAGATAAGCGGTTTCTAGCTCATAGACCGGAATCGCTGCGGGCAGGGCACGGTTCAACGTATTGGCGGCTACGCTATAGGTGGAGCGGGCCACTAGCTGCGGTGAACCGTTGCGGCCAATCAGGTCATCGTCTTTGTTGCCGTTAAAGTTACCCAGCAAACCGGCCATGTCGTTTCTGTGGTCGCGACTCACAATCGGCATGATGTTAATAAACTGAGCGCCGCTGACATTAATAATTTTTAGGGCTACCTGGTCGCCGCTGGGCCAGATGACGGTGTAGTTGCGGTCGTTCAGACGCTGAACTTCGCCACCGTTGGGTAGGGCAAAGGCATCATCAGCAAAATTGATGGGGGCACCATCAACCCACATCAGGCTGCGGCCATCGGGGCTATCTTGCACATACATGCCCACCCGATGGTCACACACACGCATGGCTACCGCTGTATTTAGGGATAGGCTATCGCGGTTAGGCACCTGCGACTGACGTGCCTGTACTTCAAAGTTGCGATCGCCCGAGTAGGTCAAAATAAATTCACCCACTGTTTGGAATCCATAATGAAACCCATCAAACGTATTAATGTGTGGGTCACCATAGCTACGTCCTTGGGCCACATTTGAAGGGATAGAACGGGTTTCACAAAAATTAGTTTGGGCAGCCACTGGCTGGCTAAACACCATAAAGCTGCTGAGCAGCCCTACCAAAAATAGTCCCAAACACCGTCGTAACGATTTTGAGTTCAGAATAGTCATGAGCACTTGTCGATAGGAGTCTTTCATCTCTACAGTCCGAATCCAGGCAATTCCGTCATTAGTTCATGACCTTAATCATGGTCAGATGTATCCACACCTAATTGAAATTGTTCGTAGATACAGAAATTAACATGTGCTTAACATTAGGTTAAAATTGGCACTCAAGATTTGAAATCCATTAAAAGGGGTTGATTTGATGCTTTATCAGCAACCAATTTTCAAGGGTTTCAGGCTTGATTTAAGCAGCGTCTTGGTTGCGAGTCATGTACTTTGCATGGCGACTAGGCGGCGTGTTTGTGCTTCAACAGTTGTTTAACGATTGATTCGGACACCTGCAGAGGGGTGCTGTATGCAAAGAAAAAAACGCAATAATGGCCAGCGTAATCAACGATGGCAAATTGTTAGCAAGCTAATTTTTATTCATGCGCTTTTAATCGGTCTACCCACCATTGCTTGTTACTACGCTCTAGAGTTGGGCACTGGGTCCCTACGATGGCTCCATCTGTCTTTGGTGATACTGTATTTGACCAGTGCCGCCATGCTAATCGCAGAATCCACTGCCGCTGTTTGGCGACGGTTTGCGGGTAAATCTCGTTTTCCAGAGGTTCAGCCGGTTCGTTTCAAGCATCGACTCAAGCAAGGGTTAGGGATTCGAGGGGCTGATTTGCCCCAGGCTCAACCCTTGCCTCGCTGTTCGTTTATCGTGGCGGCGTACCTACCTAATGAGCAGTCCATCATTTTAGAAACGCTAGATCACCTGCTCAATCGTGTTCATCCACCGGCAGCCGGTCTAGAGGTGATTTTGGCCTACAACAGTCCAAATGTGCTGCCCATAGAAAGTACCCTGGCCCAGATGGCCCGTCGGTATCCAAACTTTCGTCCCTATCGGGTAGATGGCAGCCATTCTAAGGCAGAAAATATTAATGCGGCCTTAGACATTGTGACCGGTGAAATCACCTGCATTCTTGATGCAGACCATCATCCCGCACCTGATTGTTTTGAGCGCGCAGGCCGCTGGATGGCGAATGGATACGATGTTGTCCAGGGTCGTAACCTGATCCGTAACCGCAGCGAAAATCTGCTCACTCGTCTGGTGGCAGTGGAGTTTGAGTCTATTTATGGTGTTAGCCATTCCGCTAAGTCTTTAATGGTGGATACAGCCTTGTTTGGCGGTTCTAATGGCTACTGGCGCACATCGGTGTTAAAGCAGATTCGGTTTAATCCGACCATGCTTACAGAAGACATTGACGCATCCATACGTACGCTGCTCCACGGCTATCGGATTGTTCACGATCGCAGCATTACGGTGACAGAGCTGGCCCCCAATCATGTGAGTGCTTTTTGGTCTCAGCGTAAGCGATGGTCCCAGGGCTGGTTAGAAGTGAGTTTGCGGTATCAAAAACGATTTTGGAAATCTCCCCAGCTAACATTTGGTCAAAAGCTAATTTGGACCCATTTACTCTATTACCGAGAACTGTTTCCGCTTTTATCGGTACAAATTATTCCCATTATTCTGAGTAGCTGGTTAGTGATGGGAACCATGAATTTCACCGATAATATTTTCTTATTGTCGGCAACAGCGGTGACATTTTTTAGCAGTGTTTACAAACTCTTGGTAACGGCGAAAGTTGGCTATCGTCACTATCCTGGGTACTACTTTGTGCAGTATGCCCTGTTAACACCGTTTTATTCGTTGTTTAAGAACATCATTGCAGTAGTAGCCCTCTACGATCATCTCCATGGTAAAACCGACTGGGTGGTCACCCCACGAGATGTCTCTCCTGTGGTTGCCAACAACAATTTAGAAAAGGTCTATGCCATCCCTGAAACCGTAGGGTTAAGGAGTCGTCGCTAGGCAGTAGGGTCCTATTTATCTAGAAACAATCTTGTTTCAAAGACTACTGCCCACCGCCTGAGGGCATTGTTTGCAATGTCCCTACTACCCACTGACTGTCTTTTTTTATCCAGTCCTTTAATATTCGCTATGACTAATCGTTCTACTCGTTCGGTACGACGTCTGGCATGGTTAGACGGCTTGCGAATTTTTGCAGCTGTTATGATTCTGCTCTACCATGCTCAGCTGTTGTTTACCCAGTATCGCTACACCCCCCAGCCTACGGGCTTAGTGCATAACCTACAGCTGTTGTTGCCCGCAGCGGGGACGCTCACTACCCTTTCAGGGTGGATAAACCTATTGGGAACGCCTGCTCTATTTGGGTTTCAGTTTGTTGATGTGTTTATTTTGTTGAGTGGCTTTAGTCTCACCTTGGCGACTCGACGGTGTGATTTGCTAGGGTTTTGGCAAAAACGACTATCTCGTTTGCTATGGCCATTTTGGACGGTAGCTCTGCTTTCTTATCCAGTGTTATGGGCTATTGGTGCTGCTACAGAGAGTTATATCCCACCTATTTGGAATCTGTTCGCAGCCTCTACCTTTCCATTGTTGTTTGACTACCATGGCAGTTTGTTGTTACCCATTAGTGGTCCCTGGTGGTTCTTGCCCCTAATTATCAGCTTTACGGTCTGTTTTCCGTTTCTGCATCGGTTGATGTATCGCTGGGGTGGCCGTAACCTGGTGGCGATGAGTTTAGTCGTAACGTTGGGCTATCGGATGTTGGCGACCTATGGCTTTGGTGGTCAGCCTACCTACACAATGTTAGACACGGCTAATGGTCCGTTACCGTTCTATGTATTTCTGGCAAAGCTGAGCACATTTGTGATCGGCATGGTTGTTGCCCAGGCCTATAAGCACGGTCGCGGTGTGTTGTTTTGGTCCCAGGGTAAGACGTTACAGGTGGGCGTGGTGCTTTATGGCGCTGGCTTTATTTGTCAGTTTTATCGTCTGGGCTGGGTGGTCTGTGATTTGCTGGTGTCTTTAGGTCTCACCCTGACATGTGTAGTCATCTGTCGCTGGCTGACCTCCGTGGACTGGAACCGTCGATTGGCCCTGAATCTGGGTAGGTATAGCTATAGCTTTTTCTTGATCCATAATTTTGTGGTGGGGCAAACGCTGGCGCTATTTGTGCAGCAAGACACTGTCAGGTATGCGATCGCACTTCCCTTAATGATTATTGGCACTTTAGTACTAGCGGCAATTACCGATGCGGTTACGCCCTTGCTAAAAAGAGCCCTCAACCGTCTTTGGCAAGACACCGATTATCTTCTTTCCCGTAAACCAACGGTGGCTACCCCTGGCTGGGTTCCTTCGGTGGGAGACACCGTAAGATATCTTGATCAACCATGGGCTGTGCAGGCGGTCGAGGTGTTGCTAGACGATGGCAATTACTATCTATGTAAAATTGCCAATCAGCAACAAACTCGCTGGGTTAGTCAAGATCAGCTGCAGTTAATGGCCCCTACTGCGATCGCTAGTTAGGGAACTGCACTTTCTAGTCAAAATTTCCATAAGAAGCCCTCCATGGACGCTAAGTCTCACAGAGGGCTTCGGTTTAGATATATTGCACCTGTCTGGTTAGTATCGATGCCGACATAACCTAACTCTAAGAGCTAGGTATGCGCCGCTAGTCATAGGACGTTATTCAATAAAGGGTTCTGTCTACATAGATATAGTTCCATTTATGGGAAGTTATTCAATACGTAAGAACACCCAACTTTCCTATCTGCAGGATATTTTGTGCGTTAAAGCGTTTGCATCCAATACTTTATTTTTTGCAGTCCTTAACCAGGTTCTGCCAATGCGCCATCCGTCAAATTATTCAATACCTCCGAAATCTTTTCAACCACCTCAGTACCACAGCCATCCAACTGATGCCGGTCGCTCAAATATTGCGGGTCATTGTAAGCTAGCTGCACTTGACCCTGTTCGTCTTCCCAAATCAATACCTTTTGCGGTAAGTCAATGGCTATGGTTTGTTGACACTGCATCAAAAGTGTCCCCACCTTTGGATTGCCAAAAATGATAACGCGGGTGGGACGCAGCTCTAATTCTGCACCTAACGCATTTTGATCATGGTTAACGGTGGCAAATAGGTTTAAACCTTTGACCTCCAAGATATTCTTAAACCGAGTTTCTGTTTCCTCAACACTGTAGGGACTGGTCTTAATCGTTAAACCGGTGGGTTCTGCTGTCTGGGCAGACGCCTGCTGCCGAGACAAGTAGGTGATGGACAACCCAGCTAACAAGGTTATGGCTCCAAGGCCAATGGCTACGATATTGCGCATAGTTTTAGGGGGATTCAGCATTTTTAGCCTATAACGACACCTTACCCCTGGCAAAGTGTATCGGCTAATACAGTCCCATTAACGTCAAACACGACTCACCACGGAAGGTGCCTCGATATCTGACGCATAATTGGGACAACCCACTTAGATTGAACCAATACATATAGTTGTTATTTATGACTTACGCAACTGCTAGATAAGTCTTTAAAAAATTACACAACAAAAATACCTCAACAAAAAATTGACACGAAGAATCTCACACCAAAAAAGACTGGCATCAAAAATCTTATAGCATTTCTCAAATGGATTGAATACATCCCACTCACGATTCACCACTCACTTACACCACCAAAATGTATTCATCTCAACCAGTAACCGCTATATAGCGTTACTAGCTCTATAAACCTTTGATTCCTAGCTATGAGAGACCATCACACCCCTCCTAAAAACGGTATGGCAACAATATATTGATTACAAATGCGTGACGTGACTGCCATAAGACCTCCGTCACCTGACGGCTACGGCCCCCACATGAACATTCATACGCTAGCTGCTCTTGCCATAAGTGGGTGAACTCAATCTTTTATAAGACATAAACAAACAGTTTGACTTCGCAGACTCTGCCCCCAAACCCCCAACTTTGGGGGCTTTGAGTC
>JAHQVZ010000208.1 GCA_019634055.1 Leptolyngbyaceae cyanobacterium MAG.088 | reverse complement strand
CCCACTTTGGTGGGGGCCCTTTTTGTATCTCCCATGTTTTTGATGGGAGTTTTTTCAATCATGAGCACAAACACGTCTAGGGCATGATCGTTATCACAATCCAGCCTCCAGACCCCTGGCACAATTAAGTCATTAAGGAATAACGCTTACTGCGGCTCCCACTTTGGTGGGGGCCCTTTTTGTATCTCCCATGTTTTTGGTGGGAGTTTTTTCAATCATGAGCACAAACACGTCTAGGGCATGATCGTTATCACAATCGAGCCTCCAGACCCCTGGCACAATTAAGTCATTAAGGAATAACGCTTACTGCGGCTCCCACTTTGGTGGGGGCCCTTTTTGTATTTCCCATGGAAATGGGATTTATAGGTGCTAAAGCATTTCACTATCCCAGCTGGTTGAGGTTACTCAGGACTTTTTTGTGTATCTGTCAAAATCTTGATACGACTGTTTACCAATTTTCGATAGGCTGAGGGCTGCTCTAATGAACGTGAGTCTATGCTTGGTAGCAGCCATAATGTTGAAGCAGCTCTGGCAGCCCGCGATCCGCAAGTCATTGCGTCGCTCATGCCCAAGTGGGAATGGTTTTATGACCATTATTTTCGGACTCGGACCGATGGCTGGCAACATGTGCCTCAACAAGCTCTGTTTGTGGCATCCCACAATGGTGGCCTGGCGGCTCCTGACTTATTAATGCTGATGGTGGACTGGTTTCGTCGGTTTGGCTATGAGCGACCTATGTATGGCCTGATGCATAGCAAAATCTGGCAGGCGAATCCTGATTTAGGAAAACTCGCCAGTCAATGTGGGGCTATCCCTGCTCAACCTAAGTTTGCGATCGCAGCCCTCCAACGCGGTGCTAACGTTCTTGTTTTCCCTGGAGGGGCGCAGGATGTTTTCCGACCCCATCATCAGCGGTACAAAATACAATTAATGGGCCGTACTGGCTTCATCAAACTTGCCCTGAGGGAGCGGGTTCCCATCGTACCGGTTATCTCCACAGGTGCTCACGACACATTCATTGTCTTAGCAAACTGCTATGAACAAGCCCAATGGCTAAACCAGCAAGGATTACTGCCCTGGTTTTTAGGCATCGATCCAGAAGTATTCCCGATCTATATAGGCCTACCCTGGGGGCTAGCCATTGGGCCAATACCCCATCTGCCATGGCCCCAGCAAATTCACACTCGCATCTGTCCCCCCATCACATTTGAGCAAAACGGCCGCAATGCTGCCAGAGACAATAGCTATGTTCAGCAATGCTACGAGCAGGTGGTCGATCAGATGCAACACCATTTAGACCAATTACTTGTGGACGTCAAAACGACGACATTACCCTGACAACAGCAGAGTAATGTCTAACCCTCGTAATGCCAGCACTTAATCACAGCTGCTGGGCGGCAACGAAGAACCCGCATTAATCTTAGAAAAATCATTCAGTTCTAACGTGGCACTGCCATAATATTGGTTCCCTTCCTCCCCAAGGGTACGCCGCACCCGTAGAAATGGAGCCGGTCCCCATGATTGAAACCCTTCATCTAAATCTTGGGCGACACCATTGAAGGGATACGCTTGCCCACTGACCGTATTGCCACTCACCCTACCCCTAACACAGATGGACTCCCCATCAACGTAGCTATAAGAGCCGATAATCTCATCCCCCGTCTTGCGAAAAACAAAGAGTACCCCGCCTCGACTCAACAGTTCTTGATCTGAATATCCTCGGTTGTCAGCTGGGCCTGACACATACCGGTAATTGCCATTCGCCAAACCGGCAATCGTGCCATAAAACGTTGAAGGTGTGTTGACCGGTGGTCTGGGAGCATTCTGGGGAGGGGGATTGCCACTCAAGTCCGGTAACTCTGCGCGGGGCGCATTACTACTTAGGTCCGGTAGCGCTGTTCGAGGCGTCGTGCCCCCCAGATCTGGCAGTTCAGCCGTCGCCGCTGGGCGGGGACGCGCCACTGGACGATTAGCCACCGCCTCTGCCCGACACACTAAAGAACTATTGACAGGAGCAAAGCCGTCTGGGTCGGTAAACCCGATCAGCTCTCGATAATAGCTATTGTCCGCAACCAATAACTGCCGCACCCGATCAACAGATTGATTGGGAAACGTCAACGTTCGTTCTGCAGTCAGAATAGACTCCACTGGTCCAGGGACCATGGACCCCAGTTGCTCATACCGTACCTCCGTCGTCCCGCCAGTTTCCGTCAGGGTAATAAACGTCCGCATACCCAATGGGTTAGGTATGCCTGTACTGGGGTCATAGCCACAAATGATTTTAGGGCCGATGCTTTGTGCCTGTAATGGTTGACTCACGGCATCTTGACCAGCAATAGTTGCAATGAGTGCTAACGGGAATACATGCATATACCGACCAACCATGGATAATAGTTCTCTATAAAAACGACGTGGAGACTAAAAGAATTCTATGGGTTCGAGGCCTTGTGATGTTGTTCAGCGGAAAATATTAAGAGGTATTTAGCCAAAGCAACCGACCTACATGAAGCTTGCGAAACGTTTTGAAGTCCTAGAAATTTTAGACCAAGGTGGCTACGGCATTACCTATCGAGCAATCGATCACCATCAGCCCAGTCGCTCCCAATGTTTGCTCAAGCAACTGATCCACACCACACCAAAAATTCTAGAGATGTTTCGCCAAGAGGCCAGCACCCTAGAAAAAATAGGCATACATTCCCGTATTCCTAAGCTGTTGGCCTACTTTGACGAGGGCAATAAGTTCTACATTGCTCAGGAGATGATTCATGGGCATGACCTGAGACAAGAAATCAAAACAGGTAAACCGTTAGATGAAGGCTATGTCACCAAGCTATTGAAGGATGTGCTGAGCGTTCTAGTATTTGTACATCAGCATCAGACAATTCATCGGGATATCAAGCCCGCCAACTTGGTTCGTCAATCCAGCAATGGCGATATCTTTTTGATCGATTTTGGGGTAGTAAAAGCCCTCAGTAATAGTCAGATCGATCAAAAGGGTCGCATGACAACTACGGTCAACGTTGGTACAGCTGGTTATATTGCCCCTGAACAATCAAAGGGTAAACCCTGTTATGCCAGTGATCTGTACTCCGTTGGTATGCTGGCCATTGCTGCTCTGAGCGATATTCATCCACGTCAATTAGAGAGTCATCCCCTCACCCATCAGGTGCAATGGTCGAATGAGGCCATTAGCCCAGCCCTTGAAACCTTTATTAAAAGACTGGTTGAGCCTAACCCTAAAAATCGTTATCCTACTGCTTTTGAGGCTCTTAAAGCTTTAGAGAAAACAATTACAGGCATTCATGTTGGCCAAGACAGTAAATTACCTACCCATGTAGCGGCAGGCATTCCGTCAGTCATTGACTCTGCCCCTACAACAAAATCTGTAGAGCTGATCCCACCCAAACTTATTTTGAAAGTCATGGGCTTGATCACCGTGGTTTTGCTAGCCATGGGATTTGGTGTTACTGGCTATCAATGGGCCGCATACAACCTTAGTCGACAATGGGAAACGCTGACAACAGCAGCATCTCCCAAGAAATTTGAGACTGCCCAGCGCAGCGACTTAGTAGACCTACTGGACGATGGCAGCATTACCGCCAGGTCTGAAACTGTTGATGCCTTTTGGACAATGATTGCTGCTGCCAAAGATGAAGGCGTTGAACTCTTGCCTCTACAAGGTTATATCTCGGTAGCTGAGCAACGTAAACAACTTAAGCAAAGAACAGATATAGATATTGGACAATGGTTGCAACAAAGCGATTATCACAGCGGTTATGCCGTGGCCATTGGTGACAAAAATGCTGAAGAGAGTACTGACTGGGATATTAGTTTTGAAACAACAGATGGCTATCGTTGGTTAAAGCGATACGCTAAAAACTATGGGTTTGAGCTGTCTTATCCTCAAGGAAATCTCGCTGGAGAGAGAGAACCTTGGCATTGGCGCTATAGCGATGCTAGATAGCAGCCATACTCGGTGAGATGAATCATGCCAGCGAGCGTAAGCGTTTGCCTGAGGGTTTTGTTGAGTATCTTCCATCCATCTGAGCAACGCGTATGTGTTGTGAGTCTGTTGAAATTGTCGCGTCAAGTTTATGCCGTGAGACTATAATCCACTGCTGCAACAGAAGCAATATGCTCATTAGTCGGTAAGTAAGAAAACTACATAGGTTGATTTCGAGATCACCCAAGCCGTTAGAGTCCCCTCACTTGCTGATGGAACAGGTCCTGTAGGTAAGAAGAGTTGTGCTTTTGCAGGCAGACGTCGGCTCATTAAACTCGCAATACACCCGAAAATGTAACTGACAAGGAATAATAGAAGCTATCAGGTTTTTCCCTGATTTTGAGCCGCCTTATATTCTGCCCCTATGAGATATCTTGTCGCTGCGTTTAGCGATCGCACTAATGCCGAAGAAGCCCATGCCAGGTTAGAGTCGAGCAACTTTAATATGGACGATATTGCTATTCTCGGCAAAGGGTATAAAACCACCGACGAGTTTGGCCTGAAAACCCCCCAAGAAGAGGCCTGGAGCCAGGTTAAGCGCATGGCGATATGGCTTGCCCCCTTTGGATTTGCAGGTGGGGTTGTATTTGATTCGATTACTGGTCTAAATACCTTTGAATGGACAGGTAGGCTAGGCAATCAACTGTTAGGTGGCGTTTTAGGCGCTGGGTCTGGCCTGATGGGTAGCTTTTTTATTGGGGGTGGTCCGCCGCTTCTATTTAAAAACAACGAAACACCGTATCGCGATCGCATCGCTGCCGGAGAATATTTAGTCGTCGTCAACGGTGGTGAAAGTATCATCACCCAGGCTGCTCGGGTTATCCAAGCCCTTGATCCAGACACTATAGAAGCTCGATAGCCCAACAGCGAGGGCCAATCTCTAGCAACGGTTCACCCCGGTCCTTAAAAATCACAGTAATATAGAGCTAAGTCGGAATGATTCTGGGAAAGTAGATTTCCTGAAAGTTCTGTCACGTTTATTACTCAACCCAAAACCCCACAACACATCTATGACTACGGCAACCGCTGTTCCCACGTCAACTAACCCGTTTCTCCTTGGGCAAGGCCTACCCCCCTTTGAACAATTGCAGTCTAACCAGGTCGAGTCTGCCGTT
>JAHQVZ010000207.1 GCA_019634055.1 Leptolyngbyaceae cyanobacterium MAG.088 | reverse complement strand
GCGCGCCCCTCAGCTTCGTCTTCGGCCACATCACCGGGGCCTCGCCCTGGATCATCACGGCCATCGCCGTGGTGGCGACCCTCAACGGCGTCATCATCCAGATAAGCCAGAATATCGCCGTTGGCTGTATTGGCACCTTTATTACGTGCCATCGAGAGCCCCAGTGTGGGCTCGTACACGTAGCGTAGGCGAGAGTCTGACAGCCGTGGCTGGACGACTTCCGCTGTGGAATCGGTTGAGCCATTGTCTACCACAATAATTTCGATATCGTGAAGAGTCTGGGCCAGCAAACTATCGATGGCTGCTCCCAGGTATTGATCACGATTGTGGGTGCAAATAATGGCAGAAATTGATAACTCAGCCATAGATATATTTTGAATAAATTAAAAGGGGTACTGAAATAACGATTAGTCCTGCGCCAGGCATAAAATGCCAGATGGATTAACTATGCATAAAAACATTGGCTTGGTGAGAATCCATGCGGTCAGCGGTGTGAACGTTTAACCCCTTCATATTTGATGGGCTACTCTGCTCAAAATTCCCGTTTTCCTATGGATCTACTCCATTAAACTTTACTGAAATTACGTAATTGAGTCTTAATTATCAAGTTCTGTTTATATACTCTTCAAACGTATAAAGTCTCCTCTAGTGCTTCTTTTCTGCCTTGTCTACTTATGCAGGCTCCTATGAATTCCTCTGCTGATATCGATCTTGCCCCTTATATTGATCATTCTCTATTGATGCCTACGGCGACCTTAGAGCATGTAGATCACTGGTGTGCGGAGGCCCAACGCTATGGTTTTGCCAGTGTTTGCGTTTACCCAACCCATGTCAAGCGTGCGGTTGAAAACCTGCATGACAGTAGGATCGCTGTGGGCACAGTGATTGGCTTTCCTACCGGAGCCGATACCCCAGCTAGTAAGCTCTTTGCTGCCCAAGAAGCCACTGAAAATGGAGCCGTTGAGTTAGATGTGGTGATTAACCTGGGCTGGGTGAAATCTGGACAATTGGAGCAGGTGCATAGAGAAATGGCCCAAATTGTGGAGACGACGGGGCAAACGGTTAAGGCCATTTTAGAAATGGCCCTGCTGGATGAAGCCGAAAAACGCATAGCAGCAGATGTTTGTATGGATGCGGGGGTGAGTTTTCTTAAAACCAGTACCGGCTGGCATGGTGGTGCCACGGTTGAAGATATTCAACTGCTTAAAGACATTTCTCGTCGTCGTGTAGGAATCAAAGCATCCGGTGGTATCCGTACACCGGACCAAGCCCTTGCCCTGATCGAAGCAGGGGCTACTCGCCTTGGCACTTCACGGGGGCCAGATATTTTGCGGCAACGGTCGAATGACCCCAAAATGCCTGACTAGCAAAGCAAGACGGCTTTCTTAAAGAAGGCCGCTATAGGCAATGATTAAAAAAACTAAATATTTTTTTTGTGATTTGCCCCTAATTGCCACTGGGTCGGGCAATATTAAGGATGATGTAGCACTTTGTAACCGTAAATGACTTCCTCCGCTCAATCGACGGGTAATGCGCCATCCCCGATTGCCGCTCTAGCCCTTAAATTAGTTGGTGGCATTACTATTTTGGCCGCCATAGTGGATTTTCTGGTGCTACTTTTACCGCCAGATTTGCTCAACCGTGCCTGGCAAATTAGTACAGCTACGCAGCTGGTTGACCGTGGCATTGTTCCTCTTGTTGGGATTGCGTTACTCTTTACCGGGTTTTGGATTGATAGCTTTGTTGCTGGTAAGCGTAGTCGTTCTAACCTGATGCTTGATGCCCGTTTTTGGACGTGTATTTTGGCGTGTATTTTAGGCGTGCTCTTTCTTGTCCTTACTCCTGTTCATATGAACAATGTGCGGTTACAGAGTCAGGATGCACTGACTCAGGTGTCTGAAGAGGCGTCTGAAGCAACCAATCAAATAGAGCAGCGTTTGAATGCTGGCTTGACTCAGCAGCGGGATCAAATCACTACCCTTTTAAGTAATCCAGATCAGATTGATCAACTGGTGTCCAGGGGTAATATTTCTGAAGAAGAAGCAGCCCAAATTCGTCAGTTTGAAGGCAAGCCCGATTCCTTGAATGAGTTTCTTGAGGGCCAGGCATCTCAAGCGCGGACACGTCTAGAAACAGAAATTGGCTCCCGTCGTGAAGAGGCGAATAAGCGCGTGCGCTCTGAAGCGACCAAGGCCAGCATCCGTATTTCATTGAGTAGCCTGCTTCTAGCCATTGGCTATATCGTTATCGGCATCAGTGGTGTTCGACGCCTGTTGGCGATTTAAACCTAGAGAAATGCTATTTAACCGTTAGGGGCATTGCATGCAGTGCCCCTAACGGTTCTTTGATTAATCGGCATCGAACGGGTTTTGAATTTTAGCTACCAGGTCGTAAAACGGTTGCCAGTTGTCCTCTGCAACAATCGGCTCCCAAATCGCCTCAATTTCAGGGCGTAGCAAAACAATGGTGGGGTTAGTCTGACGCAAGCAGTGACCCACCTGCTCTATCTCTATGGCTGACAGGGTGGTTAAACAGGTGTGATAGTGCAATCGCCAGGCCTCTAACAATGTGACTGCTTCATCATCAGAGTTCTCGACCGTAGTCTGCAGGATATGTTCTGGACCATCACCCCATTTTTCTGAGAACTGTCCCGTCAGACCCGTAAAAAAGTTGTGATAGCTGACGTGGGTTTTTTCTAACAGTTCTAAGGTCAGCCGCAGGAGTTCATCTCCCAGGTCGCTCAGCAGTTCTTTGAACCCTAGCTTGGCCAGCATGCGTTGCTTATAGGCTGCATAGTAGCGATCGCGATAGTTAGACAAACCAATGTCCAAGTCTTTGGCCGTCATAATGAGTCCCAGTGGCTTTTGCAACATCCACAGGTTCCACTCACAGATCCGTGGCTGGTTGCCATAGCTATATCGCCCCATGTAGTCGAAATAGGCTGCCGTAAATCGAGGGTTAAACTCATCCATAAAGGCATAGGGGCCATAGTCAAAGCTTTCCCCCGTAATTGACATGTTGTCGGTGTTTAATACGGCATGGCAAAAGCCTACAGACATCCACTGGGCGGCCAGTTCAGCCACCCGCTGCACCAGTTCGCCATAGAACTGGGCATAGCGTTCTTTGGGGTCTTGGATGGTCAGCAAATGGCTGTAATAGACCTCAATGACATGATCTAATAAGGGCAGCATCAAGTCGGCTCGACCCAGATAGTGCAAACGCTCAAAGGTGCCAAACCGAATATGCGATTGGCTAAAGCGCACCATTACCGATGACCGCGTAGGTGATGGCTCATCCCCGCGCCATAGCCGTTCGCCGGTTTCCACCAGACTCAAACAGCGAGAGGTCTTAACCCCAAGGGCATGCAACGCCTCAGACGCCAGAATTTCTCGCACCCCACCTTTAAGGGTGAGGCGGCCATCGGCATTGCGAGAATAGGGCGTTGTTCCTGACCCCTTGGTACCAAAGTCATAGAGCACATTGTCATTACCCCGTACCTGGCCATAGAGAAAGCCGCGACCGTCTCCTAAGGCGGTATTGTAGTCCCCAAACTGATAGCCGTGGTAGCGCAGGGCTAGTAAGGGCGACCGCTGCTGAAACTGGCCAAAGGCTTCAATAAAATCAAAGTCGCTAACGGTTGCTGGCTGTAGGCCTAGCCTGGGTAGTAAGTCATCATTACGAAACCGCAGAATATGTTGGGGAAAGTTGGCCGCGGCAACGATGTCGTAGTAGTCATCACCTAGGGCCTCTAAAGCAGGCTCATAGGTCAGGTTCAAAAAAGGATTCTCAGTCACAGAGGGAGCAAAGAAGAGGCTTTATTTAGTATCTCTTAAAGCTAAGATTTGCTGGTTAAACCATTGAGCTGCCGAGATGTTGCTGTCACTTGCTAGCTTGGCAATGGTTTGCTCTAAGAGTTTTATGGGTAATTTCTTTAAGGTTTGAGATGTCTCAGTCAGCTGATATTGACCATCACTACCTAGTAGAAATGCAAAGACACGACTAGCGCGTACATCAATTACCCAATATTCAGGGATACCCAGAGTTGCATAGAGCTTCTTCTTTTCATCTAAATCACTGGCTAGGGTAGTATCTGAGATCTCACCCACTAAATTGGGTGCTCGCCATTCATTTAGATCAATTTTTCGAGCTGTACCGGGTTCCCAACGGGGGTAATCATCACCAAGATATAGGACTGAATCTGGAGCACCTGCAGTTTCTGGAGCTTTTTCAATAAGACAGCGCCCCAGGGAACTGGCGATTTGATCAGAATGGATACTGAACCAAAATCCCAAAATAATAGTGAACAAGTCGCAGATTGTCGCGTGGTTGATGCCTTCCCAGCCCATTTCCGTAATCAGTAGATAGCCTTGATGAAAAAATAGTCGGTACTGCTCAGGGGGCAAATTATCACGTTGGTTGGCATAGTCTGCCCAGTCAGCTTGCTGCCAGATTGGCAAGTAAGGTTTCTTTTTGGCAGTTAAAACAGCAGACATTGTCATTACCTTTGACACAGTTTTGAGTATGTCGACAGAAGCCTCAATTTGCCTTCAGCTTCTGAATCGCGTTTCTAAAGCCTAGCACTACGAAAATGTTAGAGAGCGTGAGAAAAAACTCGGCGCTGCCGTGGAGCCAGTCCACATTGGCCAGTTCTAACCCATAGGCTTGTTGGGCATAGATACCGGCTGGAATAGTCACGGCCACAAAGATCAGCAGTACATAAAAACCAATCAAGGCCAGTTTGGGGGTCTGCCCTGATCGGGTCAAAAAATAGAGAAACCCCAGATAGGGAAACAGGGAAACCGCAAACAACGTTTCTTTAGACATGGGATTGCCTCCAGATGTACCAGGCGGCAGCGCAGGCGGTGCAGTTGCCCACCACGGTCATGGCCGCTTGCAAAATTACCAGCCAACTGAGGGTGGGGGAATTGTCGAAAAAATGCCAGGTGCAGGCACACATGGCGCTGATCAAGGCTGGCAGCATGCCAAAGGATAACCATTTCCAGGCAGACCAGCCGCTGACATCGGCAAACTGCCAGACAAAATAGATAGCGGCGATCCATTCAATCACGCTGGAGATGTGGACCATCCAGGTGGGTATCGAGAGGGCGTGCATATGGGAATAAGGTCAATGGGCAATGGGCAATGGGCAATGGGCAATGGGCAATGGGCAATGGGCAATGGTAGGGTAGGCAATGCCCACCGTTCGGGCGTTCGCGATAATCTTAACAGGATGGTAAGGGGCAACAAACATGCGGGCAGTGTTGTGTGGCTACTATGGCATGGGCAATGGCGGTGATGAGGCCCTGTTGGCAACGTTGTTGCAGTTGTTGCCTGATGCTGTGACGCCCATTGTGCTCTCGGGTAATCCTCAAGAAACCGCTCAACGCTATGGTGTGGAGGCGGTGCCTCGGAAATCGTTGCCTGCGGTGTTGTCGGCCCTGAGGCGGTCCCGGGCATTTATTTGGGGTGGGGGCAGTCTGATGCAGGATGCCACTAGTGCGATCAATCCGCTGTACTACGGTGGCTTGATGAAACTGGCCCAGCAGATGGGGCTACGCACCATTGCATGGGGCCAGGGGATTGGGCCGCTAAAAAGACGTAGTAGTCAGTGGATTACCCGATGGGTATTGCAACATTGTGATGCCGTTAGCGTTCGAGATGGGGCGTCTGCACAGTTGCTGGCAGATTGGGGCATTGACTGTAAATTGGCCCCAGACCCAGTTTGGGCGCTCAAAGCTGAACATTTACCGGGGTATGCTGATTTACCGGCACCCCGAATTGCGGTTGTGTTGCGAGGTCATGCCCAGCTAACGCCCGAACGACTCACAAATTTGACGAAGGCCATTGCTGATTTTCAGACGGCTACCCAAACCTGTGTGGTGTTATTGCCCTTTCAACCGATTAAGGATGGTGCGATCGCAACTCAAATTGCCCAACACCTTAAAGGCCCCCACAAAGTCATTCAAGTAGACAACCCAGTTCAGCTCAAGGGAGTGTTTCGCGGCATTGAGATGACCATTGCCATGCGGTTTCATGGTGTAGTGATGGCGGCAGCTGAGGGTTGTCGTTGTTTTGCCATTAGCTATGACCCTAAAGTCACCCAGATTATGCAAGACCTGTCCCTGCCAGGCTGGGGGCTTTCTCCCCAAGACCCACTGCCGCTAATACCAGACGCAGCCAATGCCATGACCCAGCAATGGCTGGAGCATTATGCCAATGGTGAAGGACTCAGTGATGTGCAGGTGCGATCTCATATTGATCGGGCCTTAATCCATCAAGCGTTACTGACCCAAACTCTGGTGATATAGCCCTGCTTTTATGTAACGTTTTGATACATCGTAACAATTGAGGTATTGCCTGAAGATATTGGCCTACCGATGATTTCTAACAATAACTTGTGCTCAATCAAATTTTCTGTGTTAACACTATGTGGAGATTGACGTAAGATGCCTTCGTCTCCGCTTTGTTATTGCGGTGCTCCAGAATAATGTTCAAATCAGCTACACCGGACGATAGGTTTTCCGAAAACGGGGGGCCAACCCAGAACGATTTGTCCCATGAGGCAAAGTTGTCTGGTGAACAAATAGATGATGACGATAGCTGGCAGCCTATTCATTTTCCAGGGCTGGCCGCTATAGATGACATTTCAAGAGCAACGCCCAATTTGCAACCTAACGCTATGGACTCTTCTAGCATACAACAGGAAAATAGTACATTTGAACTTTCTGCTTCTGAGCCGTCTACTGTTGAGCGTCCTCACAGTAAGCGTGAAGCTGAGTTGCTCGGTTTGGTGAGAGACTTAAACGAGTGCAATGATGTGCTGTTAGTCAAAGTGTCTGAGTTAGAAGAGTCTCTGGAGCGATCGCAATCGGCACTACAAGCTGAAATTGATCGTTCTGGTGGTGGAGACCGCATTGGCGATCGCGAAATTGTGCAATTGGTGACCGAATTAGAGCAAAGTACTCAGGCCTTGCAGCATCAACAGATGCTGAATGATACCTTGCAGTCAGAACTTACTGCGTTTCGAACGCGAGCGACACAACTAGAAGCTGAGCACAGCGCACTTCTGCGTCAAAATACTGAGCAAGGTCAAGAGCTATTGCAAGCCAGTACCGACTGCCGTGATTTGAGAGCACGTCTACAGCGACAACAGCGCTACACTTTGCAATTTAAAGCTGCCCTTGAAAAGTGTTTAAGTATGTCGACACACGCCCAGGGCGATTCTGAGGCGGCTATCGACCCAGCTAGTTTGGCGATGCCCAAAACTGATGAAATTCGCCCTTGGGAAGCTGCCAGCTTAGGTCAAGCCAGGTTAGACCCTCAGCTTGAGTCAATCATTCGTGGTCTTCACGGTAATGCCCAGACTAATCCTGCGGCGACTGTTACCAATACCATGATGGAAACCCAGGCCGAAGATCAGCTATGGCATGATTTAGCTCGAGTAATGGATCCAGATGACGTTGTTTCTGAGGCTGACGCTCAGATTGTTGTATCTGATGATGAAGAGTCTCCTCAGTTTACTGAGCCTTCTTCTCAATTTACTGAGCCTTCTTCTCAGTTTACTGAACCTTCTCCTTGGACTGACGATGCGAGTGTCGCCGTACCGCAGGATGATAGTGCAGATGATAGTGCAGAGAATAAGCAAGTTACACCTCGCTTTTCATCTCAATTATCACCTCAAGCCAGTGAAATTCTGGCTCGAGTTCAGGCCTCTGGTGCCATGACAGTTGATACCTATCTTCCTGCTATGTCTTCTACTCAAGGTAGCCCGTCACCTTTAGTTAAGCCATTGAGACCCCAGAAGCGAGTTAGCTCTTTGTCTTCGATTGATCTACCAAACTTCCCTCGCCTGAAAAAACAACCGCCTGCCGCCAAGGCTTAAGGGAAACTTTACTCTCGAATTCAAAAATTAAAAACTTTTTGCCGGTCAACTTGGGTTAGACTTTGTTAACTTCTGGTCAATATGTAGTAGCTACACGTAGCTATTTATTGATAATGCTGGTTCTCAGCGGCATCTTAACTGCCCTATAGGCACTGATTTATAAATAATCCTGCGGCTTGCCTGAGCCTATCAAGTAGAGCCTGCGCATCCTACTTCTTTCAATAATATGAGCCCATCATCTTTAAAAACTGTTTTAGAAAACTCTTCCTCAGATAAGGCTGTTAGTGAAGCCCATATCGCTACAGCGATTATCCATGTTATTGAGACAGCTCGGTCCCAAGGGCAAAGTCTGGATGATGTTATTACCGAGTTAATGACGGATGATGCCCTCTTGGACCCCAAAAGTCGGCATCTGCTTGGAGATATTCTGACCCAGGCTTGGAATAACCTTTGAGAGAATGTGTCGAGCGAGTCAGATATTGCAAAGATAGGTGGTGGTATAGCAGCTATTGCTAGCGCATGCCATACGTTTGCCTGCATGATTTTAATGAGCTTTTGATGTGAGGCTTTAACGGTGAGCTGAGTCAAGCCGTTCAGTTGAAAGGGCGCAGGTAGCTGATAGCTGGTTAAAATAACCGTCTTGTTTAAGGTTTAATCCTGGGAAAATAATAATTTAAATTGTGCTGGGAACTTGATTATTCCAGAGGAAAAGGCAAGAGTCTTTTTCTCTGCTGCCCATAAACTTGGCTATTGTAGTTAGCCATCTATGTCCCCAACACCTACGGCCATTTGTAGAAACATCGGTTCACCGCCGCTTTGGTGATACTTGTCGGCCCATTTTCTGAGGAGCAAATCAAGCTCATCTAGGGCCTGTTGCCGATTTTCTGCTGGAATGTCAAGAGATTCCAGCACCCGCATAGTGCCTTCTTTGCGAGCAACCCATTCACGCATGAGACGAAAATAACGAGCCGTATCTTCAATCATGGTATAGGTTCTTTCTGCATCATCTGTGGGGATGTAGGAAGCCCGAGCTAAGGCATAAAAGGGCATGCCCCAGGGGGAATCAATACGAATTACGGTGCCTGAGTAGAGTAAGCGACGTCTAATGTGTTCCGCTAAGGCTTCGCTTAGGGGAAGTTGTCGTCCGTTAGGAACAGATTCTTGAGAGCGAGCATGAAGAAACTCAATCAGTTCAGCAAACTGAAATGACGTGATCAGCTGTGCCTCTGGTAGATTTGTCGGCAGCTTTTGCTCAATTTGGGCTTTTTCTTCTGATGTCAGGTTGGTGCCCACTAACCTGGAGCGTCCTTGTTCCCAGGGATATTGTTCTAGCCAAACGTAGGGAAACTGGATCAAATAGCGAGGTTCTTGTGCCCCCAGCATCTTGAGCAATTTCCCTTCACTCAAGGCCTGTCGTACTTCTTCTACGATAGCCTTGACTCGTTTGGGTTCAATATGGTGCAGATGGCCCGTCATGCGCAGGTTTTGTCCCTGCTCTATGTAGGTTGTATAAATTGCACACTTAGCTGCTGTGGCTGCAGCATCTAAGAAAGCACCGTGGCGATGACCGCCAGTGCGCATGGCGCTGAAGGCGAGGTACATCATAATCTGATCAATTGCACTGGGTTCCAGGCGCTTAATCAGATCTGCGTCTGCAGTCATCGGCGATTGAACATTGGTCATGGATGCTTATGGATAAATACACGCTGATAGGGGCGGACTCTAGTTTACTAGTTCGTTTAACTATTAGTAGTACTACGCTAGTGGAAATAGGCTACCCTAAGAAATAACAATTATTCTTGATTTACTGGATAGAAAAAGATTATTGGTTTTAATAGCCAATTTTTTAACTAACTTTTAACGGTTAGCGTAAAGCTTTTTCTGACTAATATCTATAGTGATTTGTCTTGTCTTTGGCTAAGTTAGGTTGGCTAACGTAAGATTTGGTCCAAATTAAGCCGTTAAACGGCCACTGCCACGGTAAGCGTTTTCAGGCGTAATGCGGCCACTGCCACGGTAAGCCTGTTCAATTGTAATGCGACCGCTGCCACGGTCAATTAGTTTAGTTGTAATGCGACCGCTGCCACGGTCAATTTGTTCGCTTTGTATACGACCGCTGCCACGCTCGGATGCGATTAAATTAGAATTATTAATAGCTAGTCCTAAAATGTTGCAAACGCTGATGGTAACAGCAATTGACATTACCGATAGAGAAATTCTCATGGGTCAGAAAATGATTAGTATTGCTACTTTCTGATTACATGGAATTGACAAATCACCAGGAAAAACTATGTGAAAAAAGTGTGGTTGGTAACACTGATTTTTTGTGATTTATGTTAGGTCTGGTCAATATATTTGATGTGATCTACTAGAATCCACCTACCACCACGATTGTGGGTGCCATGAACGGCTAGTTTTTTATTTTCAGTTAGTGTCATTAGTTGGCCTGCGGCCAAGGGCGTTATGGCAACCAGGCCAATGGTTTGAGGCATATCCTCATCTGTGCATAGGAGCTGATGGCTGGTGTTTGCTCCCTGCTGGTACTGACCGTAGAAAACACTAGAATTGGGTGGCAAGGTAGATTGAACCTTTTTTGAAGAGTCTGTAAAGCCACTTGTAGGATATGACTCTGGGATACGCAAAAATGTTTCCTGTTGCTCTAGCCAAGTGTGGTCGTTGGGTAATAGGTCAAAGCAAGG
>JAHQVZ010000206.1 GCA_019634055.1 Leptolyngbyaceae cyanobacterium MAG.088 | reverse complement strand
CTACTATTGGAAATCGTCACCGTTAGGTCTATTGAATTTTGGCTCTGGGCTTGACTTACTAAGAGGAGGATTTTATATGGGCGCGTTTTCAGGTACTAATGATCATGTCACCAATGGTAACGTGGGTGTTGCCATTATCGCTGGTGTGGGTGGCGATCTAGCGTTTCAAGACTTTGCGACAGATGCGACGGGTGATTTAAAGGGTTATTTGACCATTGGTGGTGATCTCTCGAAGCAGACGATTGATTTGGGTGCATTGCCTGCCAACGAAGGGACATTTAACATTTCTTTCCCTGGCGATACAGATATTAGTTTCTTTGATACGGTTGTGGTTGCCGTAGGAGAAACGAGTGTTGGCTCTGCCAGAGTGCCTTAGGCAATACATTGTTTATTAGATAACAATTCTGTTGTAGGGAGTATTGCATGCAATACCCCCTACAACAGGTTATATATCCAGGAGAGAAAGTTGTTGCCCTGGATTGTTGGATGGTTGTTTTAATGCTGCCAGGTTTACACCTTCATGGTTAAGCAGCCAGCGCTTGCGTTCCAGTCCGCCTGCATAGCCCGTGAGATTACCATTAGCCCCAATCACTCGATGACAGGGCAACACAATCGAGATCGGATTCAAGCTATTGGTGGTGCCGACTGCCCTAACAGCGGCAGCATTCCCTAACTTCCTAGCCAGTGCACCATAGGACATAACGCTGCCCGCCGGAATAGATCGTAGCGCGTGCCATACTTGTGCCTGAAATGCGGTACCCCCAGGATTGGCGGGGATAGGATCAATGGCTGCGAGGTCGCCGTTTAAATAAGCCTCTATACGGTTGATTACATCAGTTTCAAGCGTAGAGCAATCGTGCTGATTAGGTGAGGTTTCAACCAACTCAAAAGGGCCATAGCGTTTTGTCAGCAAACGCATCATTCTGTGTTCATAGCCTTCATAGTCAAGGGATACCAGTGCCTCTTGATCGGTGACTAACAAAATAGTGCCGATGGCAGAGCTGACTTTGGTGAGGCGTAGGGTCTGGCCTGGGTATGGTGCATGCATCATAATCGCTATGATGAGAAATCATATAATCCCACCATTGCACCCGGATATTGTTTGCGTTCCATTAGCTGCCCAAGGCGATTTAGTTGTTCTACAATGGCCTCTTCTGACTGGGGGCGTTTACGAGCCAGGAGAACCCAGACTCTTTTGTGTTTGTTTAATTCTCTTGCTTTTAGAGTGTTTAGCTCCTGATAGTGCCGTTTTAAGTCGGTATCAGATACTTTCCAAATGCCAATATTGTTTAAATCACTCAAAATAATATCGGGTTCAGGCAGCTCAAAACGACGGTTATAAAATTCAAACTGTAGCTGTGCTCCCGGCAAAACGTAGAGCTTATCCCCTGATTGCCAGTGAGTGTCGATATATTCAATCGTTGGTCTCACGTGATCAAAATGTAGACTGTTAGGTACTATCGTAGCGTGTAGCCCTCGTCCTAACGGCATAAATATCAGCGTTATTGCCATGATGAGGCTGATAATGCCCAGTATCCTTGGCTTTTTTTTCCAGCGCGTCAACCAAAAAACAATTCCTTCTGCCAACAGAATAAGGGCAAAGGGGGTTAAAAATAATATGAGTCGTTCTCTAAAAGGATATTTATGGAGAAATGCTGCCAGTAGAGAAAATATAAATGGGCTGCTGAGGTAGAGCAGGCGATGCTTCGCTGTGCGATACAACAAAATACAACCTGTGATAAAGGCGAGGATGGCAATACCATCGGTAGGTCCTGGAAAGCCTAAAGGGCGATAAAAGAAACGGCCAAAGGAATCTAATAGCCATTCTAGATCCCAAAGATTATCGGGATAGCGCCCTGCCCAGCTACCGGCTAAGCCTGTGTCAGATAGCGTCTTGCGGATGATGCCAAAGTACAGGCTGCAAAAGCTGGTTAGCCATAGGGTGTATAGGGGAATGCGTCGTCCAAAAAAGGTTTGGAGAGATTGCCGAGACCAGGGCTGAAGTTTGAGAAAATTGGCTCCCTCTACTCCGGCCATCATAAAAATGCTGGGAAAGGATAACCAAATACTGAATGCGCCTAGTATCCCGGCTGTGAAAAGCTTGCTGAGATTGGGTTTTAGGTTGTCTAGTGAGGTTAAGACGATGAATAGCAATAGCGCGATCGCAACATCCCAGCTATAGGGTTTGGTTTCATTAGCAAAATAGGCGATGTACCCCTGTACTGAAAACAGCAAAATTGCAATGGGTCTGCCCCATCCTTGGGTCCAGTTTTTTGTGAGTTGATAGAACAAGACCAACGATAATAGGCCACCCATTAAGGGAAATAGTCTCAGCGCATATTCGTTAGCGCCCAAAACCTCAATGGCAAATTTCTCAACCCAGAGAAACAAGGGTGGGGCTGCTTGATTATGGTCTAAGGCATTGAGCAGTTCTAAATAATTTCGATCTAGCAGATTGAGCCCAAGGGCAACTTCATCAAACCAGAGAGAACGGTTACTCATGTATTGACTCACCCTGACCAAAATCCCTATCCCAAGACCCAATCGGGCACAGACCTGTAACCAGCGGTCTTGGGAGAAGGATTTCGAGGGCTTGATGAACACGATGAGTAGTGGATAAACGTGGATACTGTTAAGACATTATGGTCTACCACGTTTATTCTATTGGCTGAATTTACTCAACTGAAACGGGGGTGCAGGCTTTGCAAATTGCCTCAATATGGCGATGATCTGTGCCGCAACATCCCCCTAAAACGCTCAGGTGAGGTAGCTGTTTTTTAAGCGTATAGAAACGTTCGCCTAAATCCTGAGGATTGCCTTCATCCAAGGTTTCTGACTCATCTAACTCGGCGTGGCTCATTATGGACGCATTGGCGCGGATGCCACGAATACGCTCTACCCAAGCCCCTTGATTGAGGATGGCTCGATCAAAGTGGATGGGATGAGCGCAGTTGATCATGTAATACGCAGGAGCGTTATCTGTGGCTGCGTCCACCATGCTGATGGCTGCCTGAAGGCTGATGCCCGTGGGTAGGTTGCCGTCGGTTTCTACCGTAAACGAAATAACGACCGGCATCTGGGCTTTTTGGGCGGCGCGTACAATGCCAATGGCTTCCTCTGGGTAGGTGATAGTCATGGCTGAAATCATATCCGCTGCCGTTTCGCGGAAACTATTCACCTGGTCTTGATGGTATTGCTCAGCTGCATCAGCGCTCATCATGACATCAGCGCTGTAGCCGTCGCCACGGGGTCCGATGCAGCCGCTGATGACGATGGGGGTGTCGGGATTGTCGTAGGTGCTGCGGGTGATTTGCAGGAGTGCGATCGCACGCCGATTCACATCTGCCAGTTCGGCTGCCCCATAGCCCTGCCGCTTACCCCAGTCAGCACTAGCTCGCCAGGTGGGGCTTTCGATGACCAGACCCATATTATATTTGTGGGCCAATTCACCATAGGTGCTGAAATAATTATGCAGCGTCTCGGCTCCCAAGGGCCGATCCATTAATGTAAAGGCTGCAAAATCTGGTAAATCCCAGCCTTGCTGAAATAGCAGTACGGTTTCTAGACCGCCATCGGTAATAAAGACTTTATTAGAAAGCTGTGGTAGCTGATGTCGATAGTAAGCCATAGATTCTGAATTCCCATAAGTGTGTGTAAGGATTAGTTTGATTTGATACAAAAGCTAGATGCTAATTCCTAAGCGTGTTCTGTGACCTTCGTCACGCTCCCTGACTCCACTAAAGCGCCATCTCCAGATAACCGTGGCAAAATAGGCAGTGACCCACGCCCACTTGCTGTCCATGCTGCGTCTTTCTCAGATCAAGCTGCCCCTCGATCATACGGACGAAGATTTACGCGCTGCTGTGCTCAAGAAACTGCGTCTCAAGCCACATGAGCTGATCAGCTACCAGGTATTTAAGCGCAGCTATGATGCCCGCAAGCGTAGCGACATTCGTCTGGTGTACATTCTGGACGTGGACACCACCAAGCAGAAGCACCTGCTGAGCCGTTTCAAGAAAGATCCCCACGTTATCTCCACACCAGATACGAGCTATCACTACGTAGCTGAGGCACCGAGTGTTTTAGACCACCGTCCTGTGGTGATTGGCAATGGACCTTGCGGCATGTTTGCCGGGTTGCTGCTAGCCCAGATGGGGTTTAAGCCCATTATTCTGGAGCGGGGCAAAGCGGTACATGAGCGCTCTGTGGATACCTTTGGCTTTTGGAGTAAGCGAAAATTCAAACCGGAATCGAATGCTCAGTTTGGTGAAGGTGGGGCAGGCACCTTTTCCGATGGCAAGCTTTATAGTCGCATTAAAGATACTAACCACCATGGGCGTAAGGTTTTACACGAGCTTGTCAATGCTGGAGCGGCACCAGAAATTCTCTATATTAACAAGCCCCATATTGGCACCTATCGTTTGGTGAAGATTGTTGAGAATCTGCGCAATACGATTCTCTCTTTGGGTGGAGAGGTGCGGTTTGAGGCCCGCGTCGATGATATTGACATTGCAGACCAGCAGGTGCGGGGGGTGATTTTAGCCAATGGTGACTATATTCGCACGGACCATGTGGTATTAGCGGTAGGCCATAGTGCCCGAGATACGTTTGAAATGCTGCATCGTCGTGGGGTGTATATTGAGCCGAAGCCCTTCTCCATTGGGTTTCGTATAGAACATCCACAGCCATTGATTGATGAGTGTCGTTTTGGAGCGCAGGCGGGACATCCCATTTTGGGTGCTGCCGACTATAAGCTGGTACACCACTGTAGTAACGGTCGCTCTGTGTATAGTTTTTGCATGTGCCCTGGCGGGCAGGTTGTTGCGGCCACATCTGAAACTGGCCGAGTTGTTACTAACGGCATGAGCCAGTATGAGCGCAGTGGTAAAAATGCCAACAGCGGTATTGTTGTAGGGATTACCCCAGAACCAGATTATCCCGATGGACCGCTGGCGGGAATTGTTTTGCAGCGTCAGTTAGAAGCTCGTGCGTTTGAGCTAGGTGGTAGTACTTATGAGGCTCCTGGTCAGCTTGTAGGAGACTTTCTGGCAGGTCAACCATCTAGCCAGTTAGGTAAGGTGAAACCTACTTATCGGCCTGGTGTGCATCTGTGCGATCTCGGACCTAGTCTCCCTGACTATGCCATTGAGGCGATTCGTGAAGCACTGCCTGTTTTTGATAAAAAGATAAAAGGCTTTGCGATGGATGATGCTGTGCTCACAGGGGTTGAAACGCGCACGTCGTCACCCATTCGCATTAAGCGAGGAGATGATTTTCAAAGCCTTAATACTCAAGGCTTATATCCAGCTGGAGAAGGTGCAGGCTATGCAGGGGGGATTCTCTCTGCGGGGGTGGATGGGATTAAGGTTGCTGAAGCGGTTGCCCTGAGTATTGTAGAAAAGGCGTCTTGTTTGGTGGGGTGATGAAAAGGAGGTTGATCAAGACGTTAAGTGAGCGGACTCCCCGTTTGCCCTCGGTTTGACGTGGGGCTGTTATTGAAATGCAAACGCCTTACTGCAGGCTATTCTGTTGTGCATAGGCCAGATTGCCGCTATATTCAGTCACCTTGGCCTTAGCTATAGAATAGTTGGGATCACCCTCAGGAACCGACTCTAAAACCATGATGGACTGTTGCCAGAGATCGGCCACTAAAGACCAATCATCACTGGTGTTGGCTGTTTGGGTCAGGGTTGCAGCCTGCATAGCCAAGTCAAAGGCAGGCTTTAGGTTTGTCTCTGTCCCAGCTGGGGCTGCTGTGGTTGGGTCCGATGCTTCAGCACCAGTGTCTTCAAATCCACTCTCTTCCCAATTTGCAGCGTCTAGATCGAGATCATCGTAGGCTTGCTGCATGACCATCGGGCTAACCAATGAACCGATGACGAACATGAAAGCGCCGCCCAGAGAGAAAAATAACGAATTTCGTACCCACTTACGGCTCCAGAATTTAATCACAAATACCAGGGCTGCAAAGGGGACAAGTAAATACAGTAGGCCCCAAGTAACACTTTCTTGAAATGCCTGAACGATGCCGATAATTGTGCCTGATAGAGATAGAACTATACCGAGTAGAAATAGAAGGATTAATAAAATTGACATTGCATAATCCAAAATGCTGCCATTAACGTACCCAGTTTGGCTGATGGGTCAACAGGCATTTAGCTATTGACGGTTAGGGTGAGTAAATTGTGGTTGGAAGATGCTGTTTAGCCGCACCACTTTACCGTTAAGTTTCATGTTGGTCGGGCTTACTAGAGTTAGGTGGCTGCCGGTTTGAGTCTTTTCGCTTAACCAGATTCAGTGTTATATCGCCATCTGTTGAAGACAGTCAGCAGGTGGTTCTGTCCATAGCTCGCTATCTATAGCTTTCAGCGGTTACTGATGTGATGAGCGATGGACGTCAAGGTATACTCAGGCTAGTGATTAAGTTTGTATGTTTTTGGAATTGGTATTGGTTTTGAAGGGTAGCTGCACGTTATTGAATGGATGCTTAATGTCTGCAATTAATCGATTCATGTACCCAATCCAAAGACGGGAACTATAGCAAATCAGTAGGTGATCCTAATTAGTTTTCAGATATCGAGGCTCCCTCTTCCCTTTCTTGAATGCCCCTTGGGCTATATTCGGGGGGATGCGAGATTCAAAATCCCCAGAATTGCGAGTTTAGGGGAAAAACCCAAGCGATTTAACAGCTTGTTTGTATCTTCCAAAAGATTGAGTGCACCTACTTACAATGCAGACTTATAATTTATCTTTTTTATCAGAAACCATTCTTCGAAAGACTAAAAGACTGCTTAGGCAT
>JAHQVZ010000205.1 GCA_019634055.1 Leptolyngbyaceae cyanobacterium MAG.088 | reverse complement strand
TTTAGTCGTCACTACGTCGTGGTCATACAGCTGAAGGGCATGTTCCAATAACTGACGGCTATCTCTATCGTTATCTATCAATAGAATTTTAGCCATAGTGACTATAGGAAATATTTATCAAAAAACTGTCCGTACTACAAGTCAACTAGAATGGTTGCAAAACGTAATTAGGGGTGTGTTTAGGAATATATACTCAGTATTTTGAGTAATAAGAGCTAGGCTAGATTATTCACAGTACTAATAAGAAAAATAGACGTTTTATAGATAGATGCTTCCATATTTGCAGTCCTTAATTCATTAACCATTAAAGGAATGCTACACCTTATTTAAGCAGGTTCTTTCGAAAAAATCAGGTAAATCACGTAAATTACTAAAATATAAATTTTCATAACTTGGTAATTTTACGCACAGTTTTCATGTCAGGGAATTTTTCAGATAGTTGGGTAGGTTTCTATAAAAGTTTGGTCGTTATTCTGCCTCAGACTGACAGCCGTGCTTTCTGACAACGTGATTGCTAAGTTGCGCAGGTTATTAGTGCTTTGGGGCTACTAAAATTGGTGTTGCTATAGGATGTGCCTTTACATCATCGACCTTACTGATCGCTAAACTAAACTCACTACTGCTGCTAACCATGCCATCAGCCTAATTTGCAGAAGCAGAAAGACGAATTCAGCAAGCGTTTAAGACAAAAGCGACAGCATTAGACCTATCATATTTAGGCCTCGACACTATTCCAGAGTCGATCGGCCAACTCTCCGACATCTTGACTCCCCCTCCTTACAGGATTATCCGTAGGGGCATCCCCTTGTGGGTGCCCTGGATAACCTGATGCCATTATTCGATCGTCATTGTCATAATCGAACAGTTCATGATTGAACAATGGCGACGACGATCGAGGGGCATCCATAAAGGAGTGCCCCTACAGTCCCGAATCTCTCACCTTATAATTAATCTCTTCTACCGGCAGATTCTCACCATCTAGATCCCCATACTGTAGCTTTAGCCTGCGTTCCTTCGCATATTCCACCAGTCTGCCACCGTACAGTTCTGCCTCTGTCCCCAGCCCTTGAATGCGAATCTTGCCATTAAACACCGTTGCCCGTGCCAGGTAAATGACCAAATCATCCCGCGAAGGTCGATTTACCGTCACGCTGGCCGTCAGATGCGCCACCCCTCGCTCATCCAATTCCTGGGGTAATGCCATCGCCGTATTGCGAATGCCCCGAATCGCGACAATGGCTGAGGCAATCGCCATGGTAATGTCCACCCCATCATCGGTCAAAATCCGATTGTTCGACAGATACTGAAAATTTCTCTCTCGCAAATCGTCCCGAATGCGACGGTGGATTAAATTATGTTGGTTGTAATGATTGATCGCCCCCACAATTGCCCCGCAGGCATCTCGCGGTTCACGCCAGGGGGACTCTCGGGTTTTGCCATATACCTGTTTATCGCCATCTCGCAGCCGCCCCACATGGGTTTTTAGGTCAATCGCCACCAGCGAGATAGATTGCGAATTGCCTGCATACACCCGCCGTTTAAGTTCTTCATCTAGCTCATGGGCTACGGTCACATGGGCCAGGGTGGCTCCATTATCTGTACCCCCTCCCGCCGGGAAAAACGCCTCTAGCTTCATTTCGCCAATTTCTGAAAGGGTGGCAAACCGCGAGGCGACGACATCGCGATAGCGTTTGGTGGCCTCGCCCTGGTGGATGCGATCGCCACAGTTGGTATAGGCCAGTGTAGTCACCACACTGGGCAACGTCATATCTGCCCCACAGGCTTTGATGTCTGACTGGCTAGATGCCGCAAACTGCAGTTCGTCTCGCAGAATTTGTAGACCTTTGATGAGTGCGTAGCGATCGCTAACAATTTCATTTAAATAGTTATGGTAGGCATTACGCTCCATACCAAAGCTAGCGTCGAGCTGCCAAAAACTGTCCACTCGGCGTTGGGTGGCGTCTGAGTCAAAAGGGATGGTCATGGTTGTTGTTTGAGATCAAACACATCAAAGGGAATAACGTCTGACTTGGGCTTGCGGGTATCGAAATAATAACTGGTCACTTTGCCTGAGCCCGTATCTAAAATGCTAAAGGCCGTAATATCGTTGCTGGAAAGATAGGGCATCGGTTTACCCGCCTTATCGTTAAGGGGTTTCAGGTTAGGCACAATGGGGGTTAACCCATTGGGGTCACCAACGGCCTCGTAGGTTTCTTTATACCGTTTATCATCAGGGACCGGTCTGGGGTTATCGGCCATGTGGGCTTTGTAAGTATTCCCCACATTAGAAGACTCTAAGAAGTTCATGCCGCTATCGCTTTGAAAACGGTTCCACAGGTGAGAGTGGCCATATAGCACCAGGTTTGTGCCAGCCTTTTCTAACAGGGGCAACAAATATTTAATGATGTGATCTTCGTTTTTAGGATATTCATAGCGAATCCCCGTGAGGTTACCCTCTTCGTCACGGTCGTATGTGGGCACAGGGGTGGTAAACGCAGGCACTATGTTACCGCCAAGACTATGGGGTGGATGGTGCAGCATAACAACTTTATAGGTAGCCTGTTGAAACGCGTCGCTGGCTAGTTCTTCCTTGAGCCATTCATACTGAGGGCTACCGGGTTCAATACTTTCAAAAATCATATGACCATGGCCCCAATTCTTAGGGTTCTCTAGGTCAGCTTTGCGCTCTCGGTAACGACCACGAGTCTCATCATCTAACGTAAACATACGCCAAATTTGGGTGACATAAAGAGACACCAAGCGTACATCCCCAAAGGTAGTGGCGTAGTAACGCTGGGTCTCACCCTCACCACGGGGAGTCTTTGGCAAAGAAAAAATCTCGTTGTAGGTGTCTATGTTAAATGAGTTGTTTTTTAGCCATCGTTTTTTTACCTCACTAACATCCGTGGGGTTAAACACATCCTGGTACTGCTCATATACGGTTTTAGCCGCATCCCAGGGTACAGGGTCATTAAACTGGTCGTTTAACCCGGTGGTTGTGCTATAGCGACCCATCACTTCATGGTTGCCGAGGGCCGTAAATAGGGGCGCGTTTTGAATCAGCTGGCCGCCTTTGTACACCGTACGAGTACCGCCTTTTTCTAAGGTATAGTTGCCCCGTCCTTGCAAACAGGGAAAAAAGGCCCCCCCTCTAGTATCGTCAAACCATTCTGAGGCCCGATCTGGAATATTGACTAAATCTCCGGCGAGAAAAATACCATCTACTTGACCAATGGTTTCTTCTACCTTTTGCAGGTTAGCAGCCGTCATGGGCATCAGCTGATGATCTGATGTGAGCAATATTTTAAGGGCCTGGCCTGCTGGGGGTAAGGGGCTTAAAGAAAACTGATCGCTTTGAATGCGGATGCTGCCATCATCAGTGGTGCTGCTGACTGAGTAGGGGGCCTGTAAACCGGGCCGTAGGTTATTTATTTGGGCTTCGTGCCGCCAAATGGGACGGGCGGTCACTTGCTCATAGGGCTGGGGCGCATTAGATTGGGCATCTTCACGGGTACGGCTAAGCTGGGTGGTGGTGGCCGAGACGACCTCCTTCATGGGGCCGTAGATCACCTGATGATTGCGACCTTCAAACTCGGTGAACCAGACCACCTGCACTGACGAGTCGGTGGGCGCTTGCAAAAATGGGTCGGTTAGCAGAGTAGCTTGGGTGGACATAGAGGCTGGCTTAGGGGGGGGAACTATCGGGACGTGGGTTAACTGTACAAATAGCACCACACCCAGGGAAAACAATAGTCCCAGGGCTACTAATGTTCCTGTTTTGGCTCGGGCCATGGAGAATTCCTAGGTAGCGACCAATATCAGTGGGATTTACTGTTGGATAATTTACCCCGTGATTGGTCCTAGAGCTTCTCTATAAATACCCAATTAAAAAATTGTCTAAAGCAACGTCTATCTTTTGCTTTAAAAAGGAATGATAGATTGGGCACAGGAGAGGGCTTGAGCCAATTTAAATCCTTAACTTGGCCGATTCTTTATCCACAATTTAACCCTGGTTAGTTATGAGTAAACTGTTAGCTTTTAATTTTGGGATAGAGATTTAATGAAGGGTAATAAGTAAAAAGTAAATCCTCTTTACTTTCCAGGTTTTACTCTTCACACTCCTGATCCAAATTTCTAAACTTGATGCAATACTCATATCTGATAATTTATTTTTGTATTATTTGACGACCTGATGACCAAGTTTCGCTTACCAAAATTAAATAGTTTGGTGACAACTTTGGTCCTAGCGTCCATTGGTCTACATGGTTTGGTACTGGCATTGCCCATGCCAAGCCTGATCGAAGAAAAAACAGAAGAACCACCTGAACGTATTGAGCCAGAAGTGATTCAGGTGGTGACCCTACCAAAGTTAGCCAAAGAGCCCGACTCACTCCAACCCCCTCTACCTGAACCACCACCGCTAGAGGAACCTCTGCCCGAGCCGCCATTACCCGAGCCGCCGGTAGAGGAAATTGTGCTAGCAGATCCAGCAATATTGGATGAAATTGAACCCGCTGAAGAAAATGTTGAGGACGATATTAAGCCGGAGGATAATCCGGTTGAGGAATCGGATAGTCAGCCCTCTGAGACGCCAGATGATTCAGAGAATGTTGGCAAATACGAAGGAGAATATAACAGTGAGCAAGTTAATCAACGCAATTTCGATATATCAATAGCATGGGAGCCTCGGGTGAAGACCGAGTTTGGCATTCCTGAGGATGTAGCGGTCGGCTTTTTGAAAGACAAAGACCTCGAAAACCCCTTACAGCCATTTAAACCAACTGCCTGTTTGGAGAATGCTCCGAGTGATGAAGTAACTGTGGGGATAGTGCTTGATGAGCATGATGAATTATTGGGCGACCCCGAGTTATTAAGCCATACAGGATATCCTGAAATGGACAGTGAGCTGATCGAATTTGCTCGAACAATTAATTATTTACAGCAAGATTCTCCCAGTATCACTAAGCACTATTGGCTAAGTTTGCCAATAGACTATGAGCGCTGTACTCCAGCATAGTCAAGTCAGTGCTTAATCACCCAATGCCTAGCCGTCCAGCGATGCTTGGGCTCAGGGGAATTAAGGTAGCCAACATCAAAAATAAAATTAGCAATGCCAAGCCAGCACGGGCATCATCTGGTTCTGTGATGTCGTCGGTGCAGGGCCGTTCTTCGCCGCGTTGTAGAAATAAAATCAACGCACCCCAGTAAAGGGCGAGAGGGTTACCCAAGGCAATGACAATTAGGATGATTAGGGTAACCGCAGTGGCCCGCCCGGCAATTTTGCGACCGTAGATAGATTGAACAATGCGACCACCGTCAATGCGACCGGCGGGCATAATATTTAGGGCCGTAATTACCAGACCCAACCAACCCATGAGTACTAGCGGGTCTACGTCTATCAGGTCAGCATTTTGCAGGGCATCTCCTAACACAGCACGGGCCAGGGTGCCGACCAGGATAGATTCTTGGAAAAACTGCACGGGTAGCTGATAAAAGCTGCCAGGGTGAGACAGTATGAGCCCTACTATCAGCATTGCTAACGAAAGCAAGCCACCGGCTGCTGGACCGGCAAAGGAAATGTCAAAGAGAATGGTGCGGTTGGGCAGGATGGACTCAAATCGGGTGAGTGCGCCAAAGGCTCCGATTTGCCAGGCCGGTAGGGTAAAGGGTGGGCTGAGTTTGATGTTGTAGCGGTTGGCCTGCCAGCGATGGCCAATTTCGTGAACGGCCAGAACAGCCATAATGGCCAGGGCGGTGGGGAGGACTTCTAACCAGCGCTGGGGTTCTTCGAATAGGTTAAATTCATTGAGCAGGGCACCGGTTTCTAAACTGGTAATGAAGGTTGCGATCGCAAGCGCTACTGCCAAAATTCGCTGCTTTAGATCCGATGGTTTTGGGTCAGTGCTGCCAGGTAGCACAATCACCGCCGGTCGATCTTCAGGGCCATTGATCAAAAACAACCGGTAGCGATCGCCAAACCGATTTTCTAGCTGAGAAACCAGTGCTTTAGCAGTAGCATCCGCCTCGCCCCGCAGGTTGCCCTTAAAGAAAACCCCTGATGGGTAGGGGACCGTCTCAGTTCTAAAAAAGGTATCTACCCCAAAAATAGATTCAATCTGAGGTAAATCTTCATCAGGGATGGCCGGGACCGGCGCTTCATCGGGACTGTCCTCAGCCGCTTTTTCTGTACTGCTGGGTGCAGCTTCAACCTCTGTTGATGGAGCCGTTCCATCCACCGAAACTTGAGCAGACAGCGTATCTGCAATAGCAGCATTCTGGCTTTGAGGCTTATTTTGAGGTGCTACCTCAGCCAGGGTTCTTAACTGCCGTCCTAAATAAATGTATATCCCAGTAGATACGACAACGGCGGTGAGTACCCAGGCGATATTGAGATAGATGCCAAAGGTAAATAACCCAAAAAATACCAGCCAGGGCACCATTAACACGGCAGACTGTAGCCAGGCAAAAATACCCAACTTGCCATCAGGGCGGGCTCGGATAAACCCCCAAATAAGAATGCCAACTGCGGCTAATAAGATTAAAACCGTTACCATTGCGCAGAAAACCTGAGAACACCTGTGAACCCCACTGATATGCCCTAAACATTTAGGTCTATCAAGGGCTTCAAGATATCATGGCACCAGAGAAAAAACTAGCCAAAAGTAAGGGTATAGTGCCAACAATTGGTCTGTTTAAGGCCAAAACCTATCCATACGAAATTTAGAGTAGTCAGGGATATCCAGTGATGAAAAATGGCTTGACAGGGTTGCAGGAGCTATGGGGGAGCGACCAGCGTTGGCTGAGCGGAGTCGAAGCCAACGGGATTGGTAGGGCAGTTATAGGCTTCTGCTTGTTGAGTACTGCCTTGATGGCAGGCACCGTTGGTTTAGAAGCACGGGCTGAGAGCGTGGTGATTCCTGACGATACGTTGGGTACGGAAAGCTCAGTGGTGAATAACCTGGATG
>JAHQVZ010000204.1 GCA_019634055.1 Leptolyngbyaceae cyanobacterium MAG.088 | reverse complement strand
GGTAATAAACTCGTAGTAATGAGAAAACCCTATAGTTTCAGAAGTGGTTCGTAACACATACACATCAAGCAATCCAGAAATCATAAAGCTTAGACAGCCCATCAATAAAATACATAAACTAACAAACGCTTCCAACTGAATTTTACGAATAACAATACCGAGTAACCATCCTGCAACAAATTCAAAATTGTAATATGAGAATATAAAATTTATCAGAAAATGGGTATTACTTCTAAAATGAAACCCTGAAAGAACATCAGTCAGCATTAAAAATGCTGACACTGACAAACCAGCCAGAATAATTTTAGAGGCTACTTTGGGTAGCAAAATCATTAACGTAAATACTATGTAAAAAAACAATATGTGGCTCAAAAACCAGGCAACGGAAAGTATCGGTGCGTGGGTCTGAGGAATCAATAATAACGACTTAACGATCACACCAATATCTTGCTCGTAGCCTTTACCAAAGGTTGGAACAAAAAAGTAAACGGGAATAACCCAAAGGCTCACCAACCAGTAAAGTGGATAAAGACGTATACAGCGTTTAACTAAAAAATCTTTTGCCCTATGCCGACACCCAATCAAGTTGTAGCTCGATAATGCCAGGAAAAAACCACTTAAGACAAAAAAGAAATCAACACCTGCATCCCCAAATTCAAAAAAAGATAATAAAAAAGGCTGATCAAATTTGAGGCTAAATAACTCTGTTGCATGAAAAAGAACAATTAGTATGGCTGCTAGACCTCTTAAGGTTTCTAACAGTTGTAACTTCGGGAAGGGGTGTTTTACTGTTTTCATAGAGTATGTCATACTCCTTAGGGATTAAGTCTTATCCATGTCTAAGCCCTGATGTTATTGCCCAAAAAGAAATGACAGTTAAGCATGATTGGTAATGGGTTACATCACGTTAGAATTAGGCATTAGTTCGCTATATACGCCTAAGGTTTCGGTAACGACACGAGCCACACTTAGCCAATTGAGATTTTTGTTGGCCTGTTCTTTCCAGTAATTAAGCTTAGTAGAATTCTTAAGTAAGTCAGCAATGGTCGTAGCCAAGGCCTGACTATCTTTTGGGGGAACTAACAAACCCGCTTTCCCATGTTCTAATACTTCTGGAATACCATCTACACGACTGGCGACGATGGCACATCCAACTTCTCTTGCCTCTGAAATTGCTAAACCAAACGGTTCACGATGGGATGCCAAAACAAACACATCGGTAGATAGCAAATACGCACGCGGATCTGCTTGGAAACCTTCAAAATGAATGCGGTCGGCAACGAGAGTCTGGTGAGCTTGGGCCTGAAACTGTTCTTTTTCTGGACCATGGCCGACTAGGTATAAATGAGCATCTGGACAATCTAAGGCAACTTGCTCAAAAGCAGCGATTAGTTCAGTAATACCTTTGCGTGAATTCATTCCTGCCACCGTTGTTATGGCTGGACGTTGCAAACAAACAGGTAGGCAGTCTTTGAGTGAACCTGCCCGAGGGCTTTCAAGCGTGCCGTTAGTGACCACACGTAATTTATGTTGAGGAATACCTCGTTGTTGCATAGACTTAGAGACAGCTTGACTGACGGCAATCACCCGATCAGCCACCCCCATGAGATTTGCACTCTCTTGGAACTCATTGTGCACAGTTGTCACTAAACCATACTTATTCCACAGTTTAAGGCTACGAGCCAACACAGCCCCAGTCATCATATGGGCATGAACAATATCTGGCTGTATTTGCTGAACAATGGCCCGATACTGTAAACCAACTCGGGTTAAGTTACGCCAGGTTCGGGACTGGTTAAGTCGGAAATGAAGAACCCCATAGTCGGCTAACAACGTTTCATAGTCGCCGCCACCAGACATTACGCTGACGTCATATCCGGCCTGGGCCTGAAGACAGGCTAAATCTACGGCAACATTAACAATTCCATTTCCTACTTTTTGAACATGGTTGAGAATATGCAGAACTCGCATTAGATTGTTGCCTCAACAGTGGAATGCTGAATGGTCTGCAACCCGTTTAGTACGTCTAAATATTGATTAACGATACAGTCTATTGTAAATGCTTGCGATCGCACCTTAAGCAACTGCACATCAATGGGATGATTTAATGTGGCTATAATGGCATCAGCCATGGCTTTATGGTCGCCCACAGGCACAAGTGCACCATATTGGCCTTTGTTTAAAATTTCCGCAGGCCCACTCTCACAGTCAGTAGACACAACCGGTGTCCCTGCCGCAATTGCCTCTGCAACAACATTACCAAACCCCTCATAAATAGAAGATAAAACAAAGACATTAGCTTTAGCCATATAGGCATAAGGATTCTCAACAAACCCTGAAAAGACAACATCATCCTGCAGACCGAATTTTTCAATCAAGTCTTCCAATTCAGGCTTCACCCCAGGTTCGCGGACATCCACGTCCCCCAAAATCATTAGCCGCGCTTCACAATGCTGGCGCACCCTGGCAAATGATCGAATCAGTGTGGCAAAATTCTTTTGTTTCACAATCCGCCCCACACCTAATAAGACAGGTGGTTGACCATCCTCAAACCAGGGATGAACCACAGGTGCCTGAGCCTTCTCAGCAAAATCAGACATCACGACTGGATTATGAATCACAGTCATTTCCTGCATCGGGATTTTAGCATTTTGCTCAAGATCTCGAGCTACGCCCTCCGATGCCGTCACAATGGCATCAGCCAGAGGATAAAAGTGCTGCACAACAGACCACTTCAGTCGTTGTATCAGTTTAATATGACGATCTTGAAACTGTTGAGAAAGATTTGTCTGGACACACATGATAACTTGAGTCTGGACACCTGCCAGACGCTTTGCCCAGGTAGCTGAGCTAAAAATATCTAATGTAGACATTAGAAAAGCAGGCTGTTCTTGTTGTAAGTATTGCTTAAGCGCAAAGGTCTTAAGCAACAACATAGGGAACTTTGCATCCAGATTCACCAGTCGGATACTTGCCGGAATCTTTGACAAGTAGGCTCCTTCAGCCTTAGCGACTACCAAATCCACCTTAAATCCTCGCGCTGAAAATCCTTCAGCCAGGTGCAACATCACCCGCTCAGCACCACCGCCGTCAAGGTTAGGAATAAATAAACTAATAAAGGGTGTTGGCATTTTCAACTCCTCAAAATCAATGTTTAAAGACAGATAACAATATAGGCAAGGAATAACGATAAAATCTTTACGCTGGAACGAGTTCCACCACCAGGGGTGCATCATTAACAGTAAGAATCAATGACTTCGGATTGGTGTATTCTGCCGTCGGTGTTATTGCCTGCAGAGGCTGATAAAGTTTGGCTGAGCCAATAACCGTATCTAAGCTTAGGGTAACCGTTTGATACGGTACTGAAATATCACTCTGATTCAACAAATCAAAACTGGGGACTTCTTGCCAGAGAATTAAGTAAAAACGCCCATTTTGCTTTTGTAGTAATGTGTGATGAACATTTGTGGTTTCTCCAGTCATAGCATAGTTCAAAATATCTGGAGAAAATTGAGCCTCTACATCTTGCAGCAAGGTAATTAAGTTTTTAACGACGGTAAAGGCTGGTTTGGGTGAACCATCCTGACGTAAGAGACCAAAATTGCCTTCTTTATCGTTATTGTCCCATTTGTTAATCAGTTCATTTAAATACACTCGTTGAATACCTCGATTAAAGTATTCCAACCACAAACGAGGCACATACTTGCCCCCAGCGGACTCGGATATACCGGGTTGACCAGATTCAGCCGAGAGCGCATTGTGCCATCCAGACTCTGTGGCAATCAAAGGTTTATCAGGACATATTTGCTTTGTTGCTGGGATCCAGTTCCAGTCGAGACCCGCTGTCGGGGGTTCACCACCGGGATAGCTATGCATTGCCCCATAATCACAGTCAACCGCTCCCAACTGGCTGGCATTGGCCCACAGCGCTACCGTTGGACTCAGCACATTCAGGTTAGTCGTTACCGGATCTGCTTTGATGGCATCATACAGTTCAGATTGAAAGGTACGTACCCCTTCTGGAAACGGATGGCCTTTATAGGTCAAGTCCTCCCAAACATCCCACTCATTAGGTCCTTCAACAGCCTCAACCGACGTAGGAATCGCTTTAACAATATCGACAGCAACAGAAGCCGTATCTTGATCTCTAGGATCCATCACTAAAGTAGATTTGATATCAAGAGTAGCCAGATCAGCAAACTTCTGTTGCGTCTCTACATCATCTAAGGTGACTCCATCTCGAATATGAGAAACACCCAGTTCCTGTAATCTTGGTCTAATAACGGAATCGTATTCACTGTAGGCACTTTCTGCTCTATTAAGGTGTACAACGACACCCACTGCATCAATAAATGAACTGGCAGAACGAGCCGTTTCAGAAAAGCTTTGTGACTGGCTAGGGAGCACAGTACTGCAGGCAAATACAGCACTTATCAAAACCATTAGGAGATACTGACGACGATGTCTCCAGATAGGCAACCAAGCTTTCATAGGTTTAGTTTTCCAAGAATTTTTGATACAACAAATTAGCGGTTTGTAAAAGAGGATGTTCAGTCAGCTCTTGCAAAACATCTTTTTTAATGCGAGCCTTGGCTTCAGTGGGAATGGCAACTAAATGCTCAGGTTGCTTGAGATCTTTTTGAGCTTTCTGCAACTGGCTAAAAATGGTGTCGCGGACCTCAGGGGTAATTGGCTCCATATGGAATGACGTACCGTAACACTGATTAATTCTCTTAACGACCTGGTGTGGTCGCTTGGTCGTATCTTGAAAATTGGAAATAACAACCTTTGTTCGCACTGGCCAAATGCGTTTGTAAAAATTGATATAGCTTTGAATGGCAAACTGAGTAGACAAAGCTCGATCAACCACCAATACTGAAGCAATCGCATCGATGGGGTTACGAATTAAAACAACACATGGAATACCATACTCGATAGCCTTAATCACTTGTAATGGCGCATGCATATGGTGGGCCGCCTTTGCCGTTGGGTTATATATGCGAAAAGCCCTGGCAAAAAAGGAATTAGCCGAACGGGGAAATCCTTCTATACAAATATCTTTTTCTGGAGTGACTTTTTTCCATCGATTCCTTTCTGATAAAGGCAGCATTCGGAACAACAGTTGGTGACGTCCCATCATATGCCCGGTTCGATACTTTGTATTCTTAATCAGTCTTCTAGCAAGCATGGGTTGTAATCGACTAGACGATTGGACTAAAGGCATGATTGATTGTTTTTGAATGTACAAATTTTTGATGTGTATGGTAGCGAGATGCGGCCAAGCCCATACCTAAAAACCCCCAGAGCACCATCCCAACAACGCCAATCATGGCAACATTGAGACCCATCTGGGCAAAGATACCAAATGAGATCGCACGGGCCGCACTAGCAAAGGGATCAATCTGGGCTTCAGCCCCCTGAAACAACTTAAAGAAAATCAGCAACATTCCGGTGAGATAGGGCACAGTCCCCATCCACCCCAGGGAAAATAGAAACGTCAAAATACTACTATCATTACTCCCTAAATAGTCACTTTCGACAACGGTTCCCAATCCTCGGCCCATCCCTTGATTCAACGCCTCTCCCAATAGCTCGTTATAGCCTTCCAATCGAGCTTGGTAGCTACCATCCTCCTGGGTATCTGAGAGCGATTCTAGGCGAGGAACAATCTCACTAGCCAAGGGTTCTATTGAGGCTAAGGGAACCACCAATAAGGCCATTATCATCAATGTCACCAACAATCGTACCTGCAGGTGTGATTTCAGGGAGGGGAAGTAAAGCATTAACGCCGCCCCCCAGCTCAACCATCCCGACCGGGCTAACGTCAGTAAGAAAGAGAGATATCCAGCGCCAGTGGCCACAAACTTTAAACGTTCACGGCTACTCAGCAATAAAATCAGCCCCGCCATCATGACCGCTGCAAACGGCTGAGGAGAGTTCATCGTACTCCATATGCGCATACCCAAGGGTTCTGGATAGCCAAATACATTAGTATCCACAGCATTAGTCAACCAAAAACGATCCCATTCGGGGGCAATCAAATATTGCCAAATACCATACCCCCCCATCATCATCACCCCCCAAAGAAACGTTCGCTGAATGGTTTGGCGATAGGCAGGATACTCTTGCCAATGAATGAACAAGTGAAACCCAAACAAGAGGGGGGGCAGCCAGTTTAGCAACGCCACAACTGTCCCAGCCACCGAATTTTGCACCAGTCCAATTAAAAATCCATACAAGACACCGGCAAAACACAGGATGAAAGGTCCCCCGCCTCGCAGATGGGCACTGGGCAAATAGCGCAACAAGGTGACTGCCGAAATCAGGGTCACCAACGGGGGTGCTAACAACACAATACTGGGATCTTGCCAGCCACTTTGCTGATCGATCAAACGGCGGACCAGGGGAGCTAGGAACCAAATCCACCAGGTAAAACCAACATAGAGCAAGGAATAACGGGCATACAGAAGGCCTCCAACAGCCACGGCACCAACTGGAAAGAGTAGGCGCAAGAAACCACCACCCACTCCTGCCAAAATCCCTAAGGCCATCATTAAGGCAAATGCCAAAATCGCGCTCCAGGCTAACGCGGGACGAAAACTAAGCCAGGATAACGTTCCTTGCCAGGAAGAGGTTTCTTGACAGGAAGGGGTTCCTTGACAGGAAGGGGTTCCTTGACAGGAAGGGGTTCCTCGATTAGAGGAATAGTGTAATCGTTGTTGCTCTTGGAATATCATTTTGTTATCGCAGCTTTGCAAATAAACCAGGATTACGCATATGGGCCAATAAATTTGACATGGACTGCGGTAGATAACTGGCCGTTAGGGCCACCAACGTGCGCAAATTAAAGGTCTGTTGTCGTAGGGATTGATGTAAATGAATACGGGCATCTTCGATTTGCCCTATACGCAGAAAGGCAATGCCTAATGTGGTGCTGGCATGGGCCCATTCCTGTTGAAAATAAGAACGATAGCTACGAAGATTTTGATCTTCCATGAAGCATCGATGACAAAATGTAGCCGCCTGACCTTTACGAATCTTGGCTTGAGCATTTCGACTCCCACTCACCATATTTTCAGATTGGGCATGCATCCGGTAATAGGCTAAACGTTCAGAACAATAGTAAGCCCCTTGCCCTGAACGACAGGCTAAATAGGCAAGGTAATAGTCCCAAAACACACCGGCTTCATACAGTTTTTCCCACCGTACTGCAGCTCTACGAATTAAGGAAGCCGATGCTGTAAATACAGCCTGATCCACCAAACCAATTTGCCAAAAAGGTTGGTATATCCCTTCGTTCAGTTTATGGCGTTGTTCTCGGTGACTATGCTTTTGAGTCGCCGTCCAATGAACGTGACCGTGATCGTCCATAACGTAGTAGTCACAAAACGCCAATGCTAGCTCTGAATTTTCTTCTAGAGGGTGTACCAGCTTTTCTAAGAAATCTTTTTCCCACCGATCATCATCATTGAGACTGGCAACATATTTTCCATTGGCTTCAGCAAAGGCATGGGTGGCATTTAAGCCAATCCCAAAATTTCTAGAATTGCGCCGAAGTCGTATACGAGCATCGTGAAATGAGTCAATAATCGGCTGCGGACTTTCATCACTGCAGTCATCTGAAACAATGATTTCAAGATTGGTATAGGTTTGACTGATTACACTTGCGATCGCTTCTTTTAAATAGGCCGAGCGATTATAGGTGGGAATAATCACACTGATCAATGGCAGCAAAGAATTAGACGGTATTTTTGTAAAATCATTCATAATTAAGAGGCCAATAGGCTAGGAAGTGGCTAAAGCCTGGACGTTAACGGTTGTCTCTTTTTCTAATGCAGCTTGCACCTGGGTTTGAATCAGTTGCACCACATGACTACGATCATATTGTTGAATTGTTTCTTGACGGGCAGCTGTTCCCAAGCGTTGACAGAGATTGTCATCATTCAATAAATCCAAACAAGCCTGAGCAATGTCACGGGCTGACTCTCTAAGCAATAGCTCATCGCCATCATTCATAGATAGCCCTTCAGCACCAATGGATGTGGCAACAATGGGTTTGCCATAGGCTGCCGCTTCAATAATTTTGACTCGAGTTCCACCACCTGACAAAATCGGACAACAAACAATCCGGGTACGCTGGTAAAGGTGATCTAAATCTTCAACAAATCCGGTAAACTCAACACCTGGAGGATCGGAGTGATAGCTACGAATGTTCTCCGGATGAGTCCCTGCAATTATCAGTTTAGCATCGGGTCTGGCTGTATAGACATAGGGCCAGATCTGTTCAATTAAAAAGTTGGCTGCATTCAAGTTTGGGAAATAATAATATCCCCCTAAAAACATCAAGGTAGGCTCAGCACACAGTGGCTGAGCCTCAGGAATAGAGACCGCATTGGGAATGCTGACAACACCTGGCAACCGCCATCGCTGACTCAGATATTGCTGATCTAAATTAGAACAGACAAACGTGCGTAACGATGTCTGAATACTACGTTGTTCCCCTCGACAAAGGGCCGGAATTTGTAGGTAATAGAGTTTGGTTCTTAATCGAGTTGGCGGTTGCCGAATCTGGCGGGCAAATGAAATATGCTCAATGTCATCTAGATCAAAGAATATCGGTGGTAGCGAACGTCGTGCCTGTAGAACTGGCGTCATCACCTCTAATCGATGACAAAACATGACATCGGGCTGACGATCTAAACAGGCTTCTAATGCGTCAAGCTGTTTAGCTGAGCTAGTTGCCACAAAGTTACCCTGAGCCTTGTAATCAAAGATTGAGGCAACCTGCTGCTGCCATTTAGGACCTGCCTCTGATACTGTTTGCTGGGGACATAAAAAAAGATTAATGGGAATACCCCAATGGTCTGATAAGTTCTTTTGATGGGCTGCGATCGCATTCGCAGAGCAATCAATATCAGCAGGTACATAAAACAAAATATCCAGCTGTGCAATGGCCTTAAAGGCATCTAAAAATAAATTAAATCGCCGAAAAGTACCTTGAACATCCTTGGCAAGATTGGTGGGAAATCGACAAGAAACAAGTAAAATTCTCATGGATCTATGCACGATCAGTATTAAACAACGGCAATAATAATTGAAGTTTTTGGACAGAAGGAGAGCACTGTTGTCGAAAAGTCTGCCACAGGTCTATATAGTTTTTCAGCATTTTCTCCTCAGTGAACCCTTGGGCACGATCACGCGCATTACTTGCCATATTAGTCATTTCATCAGAATGATTGAGCGCCCACCGCATAGACTCAAGTAAGTCACAGCTATCTCCTGTTCGAAATATAAGACCATGAACCTGGTGATGAATCACCTCAGGAATACCGCTAGCATCGGAGGTAATAATTGGCAAACCAGAGGCCATTGCCTCCGCTATAGCAAAGGATTGTCCTCCCTCAAAATGGGTAGGAAATACAAACAAATCAGATGCCTGCAACAGGCGAGGCACATCAGATCGAAATCCTAGAAAAATGACCCTGTCTTCAATTTGATATTGTCTAACTTGATTCTCAAGCGCGTCTCGCAAGTCACCATCACCCACCCAGATAAAACAAACATCAGGGTAGTCGCGAGCAATATGGGGAATGGCCTTGATTAAATCAAAATGGCCCTTTTGAAAGTTTAAGCGCCCTACAGTAAGCAACAATTTCGCCGTATCCGACAAACCAAGTTCTTTAAGAACATGCTGACGCAGAGCCCCTCTCTGAGCAGAATCTAATAACAACGTATTCTCTGCATTAGCACCATTATAAATACAAGTAATCTCATTTTCAGGAATTTCAAAGAGCTTCGACAGTAAATGACGATTATTCTGAGAGATGGTCACCCACTGCTGCTGACGACATCTCACCCATCGATAAATTTTTATTCGCCACTTATTAACCGGGATTTCTATCGGTAACACCAGACCAAAGCGGACAACTGTTGGGACCTTAAGCAACCCACAGGCCAAAATACTAGCAAAACAATATTCAGGAGCAGGCAATGTAATTTGAACAACATCCGGCTTGAGTACAATCAATAAACGTAACGTTCTTAAAAAACGCGGAAGATGCCTAAAAATTCCTGGCAACCAGCTCTTATCTTCAGCAATATTTAGAGTGTGATAAGTAACACTGCTAGCAACAAAGTCTTGAATCAGTGAGGCTGTCCCCTTGACGTCAGGAAAAGCAACATGCACATCCCAATCACTCTGCACAGCCCCTCTAGAGGCAACCAGATTATATTC
>JAHQVZ010000203.1 GCA_019634055.1 Leptolyngbyaceae cyanobacterium MAG.088 | reverse complement strand
CCTCGCTCCACATAGGTCGATATCATACAGCCTAGTGAAGATATCTCATGGCCCGTAATCTGACCCAACTCCCTTAACGAGCGTGTACCCTGCAACAACCGCTTCAAAATCTCATAGGTGCGTGGCTGGGTACTCTGTTTTAACCGTTCAGGCGCAACAATTATCGGAGCCAAATTTGGCGATGCATTATCCAGTTCCGCATTTTGCCAAGATTGTAAATCTGTCCGCACCTTATAAAATAAGGCCGTGCTACTCACAATCGCCATCGGCTCACTTAATCGCGATTGACGGTCTGTACTGTGGGCAATCTGATTAATGCCGCCTACCACCTGACAGATATCAAAGAGAACCTCGGAGAGATTAGCCTGGATAATTGAGATCGCAACTTCCCGCGTAATCTGCTGTCGCCGCATCAAAACCGATAGCGCCACATACTCCCAATGAGCAAAAATTTCCGGTTCGCGTAACCGTACCTCACAGGGGTTCAACTCTGGGCAATGCGTCTGTAACAAACGCTGCCACCGTCGAAACCGGTGCTGACCACCAACCGCCCATAACAATCGTCCGACCCGAAAATCAAGCCACCACTCCTCGCCCGTAATCGCCTTGATATGAATATAACCATTCGTCTGGGCCTGAATAATTGCCTTAATAGTTTTAATTAGCGTGGTTACCGAAGCCCCATGCTCTAATGGAAGCCTATTAAGTACAAACTCAGTCATCTTTTCAAATGCCCGCTATGGTTGATTGGCAAAAACTACGAAAATGCTCAATATGCAGCCATAGACCTTAGATACCCAGCGATATTAACTGTTCTAGTGAAAAAGGATATTAGTCTGCTCTATTACTATTTCAGTAATGTAAGAGAACCTTTTTCAACAGCACCCTATCCATAGCTACAAATTATTGGGCCAGACAAGTTCACCTAGACCAAACAAGACATCAATAGCAAATGTGCCATTCATGCTTTTTTAAGTTTCCCAAACCATTAGGCACGATAACGACGTCTACGCAAAAGCACTCAAGCCCCTGAAAAAGGACAACTCCTAGACTAAAATCTATGCCCTTTCACCAAACGTCAGTACTAAGAAAATCAATGTAAAATTAACCTCAAAAATATTCTATAGTCAGATTGAATATCCCCCGGTCAGTAGTAGTGAAATATAGTCATTAAAGGCAATCTAAGCCTCGAGATTAAAAGAATATAAAGCTACAAAATATTTCTAAAAATAATTATTTTCTAATACCAGGTAGCAAAAAATATATAAAGCCTAAGGGGAAATAGGGAACCTACTTACTTAATAGTGACAGGGTGAGACACTCTATATCAATTATGAGATAGAATGGTCAATAGGAAGCTCATCACCCCTGGGCGGCTTTAATTTTATTTCCTAATAAAAAATAAAGCTATCGTCATTGTTAGCTATTAGTCTGCTAAGACTTTTTCCAAGGGAATAATGCCCTCAAAAAGTGCATTGAGGAAACCTTACAGTCCTGGTATTCCTACTTTGGTTTATTTAACATGTCAGGTTAAACATTTTCTGCTTTTGAGCTCTGGGTATAATGGACATTCAAGAACGTATTACTCGTCAGCGAGTAAAGCACATTGTTGATAGCTATCGGCTAGATGGTGATGCTGTTGATGCGTTTGCCGATTATTTAAGCAATCTATTAGAAACCTATCCCCAGTCTTTAGTCGAACTAGCTCTGACCGAAGCCATTGTCAAAGGCTGGTCAGAGGTGCCGATGCAAAAAGGCCTACCCTTTATCCATGGCGTACATGATCGCCTGCGTGCTTGGCATCCTGATCCAGAATCACCATCTCAGCGTCCTAGCTCATTCCAGTCGCCATCCTACCCAAAAGTATTAGGGGCAACATCCGTTGACGTGAGAGCAGCGAATCCTAGCCCGATAGACCCTGAATCTATAGAGACGGCATTAACCCCCGAACAGTTTGAGCAAATTACAGGTTTGGATTCAAGTCTAGTGTTTGATGATCAGGGTAAGGTGCTGATCGCCTATCCAACGGGGACGATAAAACCGCTTGAGCCACGGTAGCAACCCCCATAATCGAGTATCCGGCTTGCATCAGGGACAATATGGCTGTCTTGGCAGTGGTGCCAGTGGTGTAAATATCGTCAATCAACAAAATAGGCCTGGATTTATGCGGTAAACTCTGACCTAGTTGAAACGCGCCCATCAGATTCGTCTGTCTGTCTTGCTTGCTCAAACTGTGCATAGCATTAGTTGCCTTAATGCGCACTAAACCATGCTCTGCTAAAGGCAGCCCTGTTGCTCGACAAAATCCCTGAGCAATCAGAGCCGCCTGATTATATCCCCGTTGCTTAAGACGCTGACGGTGCAGTGGAATGGGCACAACGACGGGGCGGTAACGAGCCTTTTGGGGCTTTTTAACTCGCCATTGTTGCCCCAACTGACAACCTAACCAAATACCCAGTTCAGCCTGATTCCCATATTTCAATAGGGCCAGTAACTGTTTTAGGACACCGGTATATTTTCCCCAAGAAAAAACTGATAAAACATCTCTATCAGCCAGTGTTGTCTGACTGACCCCATCGCGAATCAAATGATTTTGGGTAGAACCTTTCCATTGACATGCAAGCATCTGGCGATAACAACCATCACACAATAGTGGTGATGCAGGACGCTGACATAGTGGACAAGGCGTGACCAGAAAAAACTGAGTTAGTTGGCCTAGCAGTCTGGGCAATGGCATAAAAGCAATTGGTAAGAGAAATGCCTCTAATTAATCTCTCAATGGGTAGAGGTTATTTCTTTATTTTTTTCGATATCCCTTATCATTGACCCCCTGCTCATCACGATAGACCTTTGTTACTCGGCCATCAGGAAAAACTAGGGAGATTGTATTATCTTGCTCTTGTTGTGATTCGGAAGAAGAGGCGCTATGCCCATCATTTTGATTGTTATGCTCTAGCCACAAAGCGTTTTTATTAGAATTCATAGTACTTACTCAGGAACGCATATCCTAATTGTTTATTAAAACGAACGGGTTTTGTTAGGGTGAATTTATGGATTTTCACGCCCTGATTGTGAAAAATAAAACAAGGGCTATAAAGCTTTGACATAAAAAGCTTTCAGCCTATGTCAATAACGCCTGATATAAGCGTAATGGCTGACTATAAACTTAAGGAAGTGATTACTTTAAACTTGTTAAAAGTTTTGAGGTTTTTTACTTATGACAACTTTAAGAAGCGATACAAACGCGAGTAAAAAATTAATCGGATGATGCTAGTCATTATATTTCCCCTTAAGTCCTGAGTTTTCAAATCTCCGTCATGAGTTGGTGGAGATCACGTACAATCACACTGTTTGATCTAACGCAGTTCAGTTGAGAGAGGATAGACCCTTGAAAACGCGGGTGATTGTGGTTCGGCACGGTGAAAGTACATTTAATGTGAAGCGGATCGTTCAAGGGCACCACGATGAGTCGCTACTCACAGAGGCAGGGGAGGCTCAGGCGAGTCAGGTAGGCGATTTTTTGAACGGTATCGATATTGATGTCGTTTATTGCAGCCCACTTAAACGAGCTGCTCGTACAGCTACGTTGATTACTGATGCATTGGCGCAGGGGCATGTGCCGCAACCCACTGATTTGTTGAAAGAAATCAGTCTTCCGATATGGGAAGCTATGTCATTTGCTGATATCGAAGCTAAATATCCTGAAGAGTATCGAGCCTGGCGACATGATCCTAATGAATTAAAAATGGTGGTGCCCCAGCCTGATGGTACAACCGAAGATTTTTATCCAGTGCGTGCTATATGGCAACAAGCCGCTGAATTTTGGCAAAAATTATTAGATAACCATCAGGGGCAAACTGTTTTATTGGTTGCCCATAGTGCAATTAATCGGGCTTTGGTGGGTACTGCCATTGGTCTTGGTCCTGATGCACTGAATCGAATGTATCAAGCTAACTGTGGCATCAGTGTGCTTAATTTCCCAGGAGGTTGGGGAGAGTGTGCTCAATTAGAATCGATGAACTCTACCAGTCACACTGGCAGCCCAATACCTTTGCTGCGTAAAGGATTCATGGGGCCGCGTCTCTTGTTAGTGCGCCATGGAGAGACTGAATGGAATCGAGAGTCACGCTTTCAAGGTCAAATTGATATTCCCCTCAATGACAATGGCCGAGCCCAAGCGGCTCAAGCTAGAGATTTTCTTAAGGTTATTCCCCTGGATGGTGCGGTTTCCAGTTCCATGATGCGTCCTAAGGAAACTGCCGAAATTATTTTGGAACAGCAGCCTGACGTGTCTTTATCTGTCACAGAAGGCCTTTGGGAAATCAGTCATGGTCAGTGGGAGGGTAAATTTGAGCATGAAATCGAGGCAGGCTTCCCTGGCATGTTAGACGCCTGGCAAACAAAACCGGAAACCGTGCAAATGCCTGATGGTGAAAATTTACAGGATGTTTGGAGCCGCACCGTTAAGACATGGAATGAGATTGTTGCACAGTATAGTCATCAAGAAACTCCTAAAACAGTACTTGTGGTGGCTCACGATGCTGTTAACAAATGTATTTTGTGTCATGTCTCAGGCCTTGGTCCAGAAGCATTCTGGCAGTTTAAGCAAGGCAATGGTGCTGTGAGCGTCATTGATTATCCAGATGGCGTGGATAGCGAACCAATGCTTAGTGCTGCCAATATTACAGTGCACTTGTCAGGCAGTTTATTTGATAAAACGGCTGCGGGCGCGCTTTAAACGGTTGAGGAAACATGAATAGCTGGATACGACAGGTACGCATTCTGGATCCGTTAACTCAACGGGATCAGATTGGGGATGTGTTGATACGAGATGGCACCATTCAGGCAATTGATCATGCCCTTGATGTGTCTGGTGCAGACATTAGAGAATTCGATGGTCAAGGCTGTGTTTTAGCACCGGGGCTGGTCGATTTATATAGTCAAACAGGGGAGCCGGGACATGAGTCACGGGAAACGCTAGCTCAGCTGTTGACGGCAGCGGCGCAGGGTGGCTTTACGCGAGTGGTTTTTTTGCCAAATACCATACCTGCAGTTGATACCCCTGCCCAGGTGGTGCAACGGCTGACCGCCAATCAGCCCAATCAACCTCAGTTTCTACCTTGGGGGGCGATCACTCAGGGAACTGAAGGCAAACGGCTCACTGACTTGATAGAGCTGGGGAGCACTGGCATTGTTGGGTTTTGTGATGGCCAACCTCTGGCTAATAGTCTAATGGTGCAACGCCTGTTGGACTATACTCAATCGCTGACGCTCCCTGTGGCGATGTGGCCGTGCGATCTCAATCAAACTGGTATCTGTCGAGATGGTGCCGATGCTATTCGCCTGGGGTTATCATCATTGCCCGTCACATCGGAAACGGCCCCTTTAACAGCCTTATTAGAGGAAATTGCCACTAGCCTGCGACCGGTTCATTTGATGCGTATTTCTACGGCCCGCAGTGTGGACCTGATCCGTTCTGCCAAAGCGCGTGGTCTGCCCGTTACAGCCAGTGTGACCTGGTTACACCTGCTATTTAGTACGGCTGATTTAGATAAGTATGACCCTAGTTTGCGGTTAGCCCCTCCCTTAGGTACACCTGAGGATCAAACGGCGCTTATTGACGGGTTAGAAGATGGAACCTTAGATGCGATCGCAGTCGATCACTGTGTTCACACCTATGAAGAAAAAGCCGTTCCGTTTGGCATAGCCCCACCAGGCGCAGCCGGACTGCAACTGGCCCTACCGCTCCTCTGGCAGACATTTGTCACCCCTAAACGATGGAGCCCTCTACAGCTATGGACCTATCTCAGCTTGCGCCCGGCTCAATGTCTAAATATCGAACCAGCTAGCGTTCAGCTGAATACAGCCGCTAACCTGGTGCTCTTTGATCCTCATGATGCATGGACAGTCACTACAGACAGCTTAGGCTGTGACGTGATCAATACGCCCTATGCTGATCAAACCATCTGGGGAAAGACAAAACATATGTGGGTGTCTGCAATTAATAATTAAAAATTATCAATTACCCTAGTCTCGCTTAAGAATGCCGACTCGCCCAGGTGGCCAAAACCTTACTACAGCTTTACCAATGATCTGATCCTCTGGTAAAAACGGTCGATTCCAGGCATGGCTATCTACACTGTTATTACGATTATCACCAAAGACAATATAACTTTCGTCAGGAACGGTTTCAGGTCCCCACTGATAATTAGGGGGAGCCTTAATATAGCGCTCATCCATCGGTGCATTGTTAATCAGCACCGTGCCGTTAATAACCTCTACCGTGTCCCCTGG
>JAHQVZ010000202.1 GCA_019634055.1 Leptolyngbyaceae cyanobacterium MAG.088 | reverse complement strand
GAAAGCGGTGAGACCTCTCCTGGCAGACGATGCTGACGCTTTAGAACAGTTCGACCAATTAGGCAGTGGCTTTACAGAAGCCATGCAACAACAAATCCAAAAAATGTGGGCGGCAAAACTTGGCTTGACTGAATTTAACCCAGAGCTATTTCAGAGACTAATGCAGCTAATAACCCACTCAGATGTGGATTACACCATTTTCTTCCGCGAGTTATCCCACATACCAGACGATGTCTCACCATTGAAAAAAAGCTTCTATGGTAAAACGTCACAACAATTTGATGACCAATGGCAAACTTGGCTAAAAAGCTGGCGCGGCCTTATTAACGACGGCAATTTGGCTGAGATATCAACAAAGATGAAACAGACTAACCCAAAATATACATGGCGAGAGTGGTTGATTGTCCCTGCCTATCAACAAGCCATGCAGGGTGATTACACGTTAGTTAAAGAGTTACAAGCAGTATTTAGCTATCCATATGATGAGCAATCACAAGAAGTAGAAGATAAATACTATCGTCTAAGACCTAGCGCGTTTTCTGACGTTGGTGGTGTGTCGCACTATAGCTGTTCATCTTGATTTTAAATAACAACTGAAAAATTGGAATCAGGTTTGTCGAGCTAGTTGCGCATAACCAGGGGTAATTGAAGGGTTGCTGCTATGAAGTGCAATAAGACTGAACATGTGCGATCGCTTATTGCTTTGAACGCCCATAGATAACACTCTATCGACTACCAAAAACCAGAACAGAAGCTGATAAAGTTTAGGTTGAGCGGCGTGAAAATATTTTAAGACTTTGCTTAGTGCTTTCGCTTTCACATCTGCTCCAATGCCATGTTAGCAGCAGATTTTAGAGTATATGAATCACAAAACATTCTTAACTCATCAGTTCCCCAATAATATCAGGTTTTTGGCAGTTCCATGTTGTCCCAAGACTATTCCATAGTTCACAAAGTCCCAAAAGACTAACAGGATTATCGGCTGCGAAAGAAACACTTTCCATTTCTGCATGGTAAATGATTTCGTTATCTTCAACACACTCCACACTTAACTTACATCCTTTTTCTCTCAACAATAATAAACAGCCATTATATGTATTGCCTGCATCAGTTAGATGAACATCTTTTTTCATGGGTTATCTACCTACCACAGAAATCATTATCAATAAAAACCTGTCTAGTTTCATGAGCATTAGGTGATTCACACACTAGCATTTTCCCCAGCAAACCTAATGAAGCTGAATAAGAACTTCATACTGCTTATCAATATGCTCATTGAGCCACCCCTTAATATCTTCATAAACCTTATTTTCTTCCAATCTATCAATGCGAAAAACCATTTGGTTTAGCTTTTCATCACTAAGATAATAGGTTATTTCTTTTTCCTTAAATCCAATAGTTCTGCCGTCCACTTTCTCGAAGATTACATTGCGATATGCAGTTACGCTGTTTGATTCCAAAGACTCAAACCTTCGAATCCATTCATCTTGCCTGAGTAGATATTCACTTTCATTTAATTTAATGTGGCTAATTTCCATTTTTCACCTAACGGATTGTGGTCAGGAGCGCGAGAATTTGATTAAAGAGATAAATAGCAGTTTCAATCGAGCGTCCCGCTGCACTGCCTTGTTAGATCTATGAAATCAAGTAAAAAACATTAACATGCTTAGATTGAGCTTGGATTTTCCTGACTAATATACAAATCGCATTGACCGATAATATTTTCACGATGGAGAGACCTCTATCCACCCTGTTTCCAAGGTTCAAAGAAGAATTCTAAATCTCTATATTTATAGATAGAAGGAGTTTTATACTTTCTGGAAGTTCCACCTTTTTGTTCTGGTGATCCGAAAACTCTCTCAAGTTCATCTCGTGACATACCAAAATACAGAGGTTCAATAGAACCAGTCTCAATAAGTTGCATATACCAGGAATTAAAGTTCATTTCCAGACATGAAATCTAACTATTAATTATCCGGATAGCGGCTGATAACCCGGACTTTGAGGGTATTATTTGCCAACTACCGTATAAATCCGAGATAGGGACATTATCAAGTCAGCACTGGATAACTCCGACTCTAGGAGGATTATCCAGTAGTTTTCTGTACTTAGGAAGCTATGTCTAGGAATCCTAAGGATGACAAGCACTACCCCATAAAGCTTGTAGGCTGTCTATGTCCATGTCCGACTCACCCAAGCTCTTTCATCATAGCCGTACCATCTTTCGGATCAAGCACTATAGCCCTAAGACCAAAAAGTCTTAACCTTCACGACATTAAAGACTTTTTGCGATATCACAGCATGCGTCCACCCCATAAACTCGGAGTTCCAGAAACTCACAAGGTCCCTGCTCATCTGGCCGTAGACAAGTACATTGCAGCGCATCCTCAAAATATTGTTTTGAGTTCCAAGATAGCCTCCATCAAAGGAAAAGATTTGCTGAAGCTTCTCTATTGCCCACGCACCTAAGATACGATAATGATCATCATTCCGTTGAGATCCTTATGGTCCTTTCCCAACCTAAGCCAATTGAATCTGAAGTCGAAACATCCGATAGCCTGACTGCAATCAACCAGAGACCTCGGCGCTTACGGCGCACCGCAGCCTTACGTCGTTTGGTCCGTGAAACGCAGTTAACAATTGATGACCTCATTTATCCGATGTTTTTGCGAGAAGGGGAAGGCATTCGGGAAAGCATTCCATCCATGCCAGGGACTGATCGCTATTCCTTGGATCTCCTGCTAGAGGAATTGGCAGAGGTATCGCGACTCGGGATTAACGCCATTGCCCTATTCCCCTTAATTCCCAATGAGCAAAAAGATAATGCTGGGACAGAAAGCTATAACCCAGAGGGACTCGTTCCCCGGGCAGTGAGAGCGATTAAATCGCAATATCCCGAACTGCTGATCTTCACCGATATCGCCCTCGACCCCTACAGCAGCGCAGGCCATGACGGCATTGTTGAAGACGGCATCATTCTCAATGATGAAACCGTAGAAGTGCTGGTTAAACAGGCGCTGTGTCAGGCAGAAGCAGGTGCTGATTTTGTCTCCCCTTCAGACATGATGGATGGTCGAGTGGGCGCAATTCGCCAAGGTTTGGATGCTGCCGGATATACCCAGGTGGGAATTTTAGCCTACTCCGCCAAGTATGCCTCGGCCTACTATGGTCCCTTTCGAGATGCCCTGGACTCCGCTCCCCAGTTTGGGGATAAGAAAACCTATCAGATGGACCCGGCGAATACCCGTGAAGCCCTGAAAGAAGTAAATTTAGACGTGAGCGAAGGCGCAGATCTGGTGATGGTCAAGCCCGCCCTCGCCTACATGGATATCATTTGCCAGATCAAGCAGACCACCAACCTGCCAGTGGTTGCTTACAACGTTAGCGGTGAATACGCCATGATCAAAGCCGCCGCTGAACGGGGCTGGATCGATGAATCAGCTGTGGTGCTGGAAACGTTGACCAGCATGAAACGGGCTGGAGCCGATTTAATCTTGACCTATTTTGCCAAACAACTGGCTCTGGCATGGAAGTCATAGAGGACAAGCTATGGTATTGCATTCAACCATCGCTCTAGATCAGCAACGGCACTAAAGTCTAGCAAGGCTTCGCCCAGTGATTCTAATTGTTCTAGCGATAGCTTATGAATGCGAGTCTGTAGCGCCTCTGGAATGTTTCCCAGGCGATGCTTCAGAAGCCGTAAAATAAGCGATCGCTCTCCTTCTTGCCGTCCTTCCTGCCGCCCTTCTTCCAAAATCTCCTGTACGATGACAGACTCTCGCATCACGCCCTCCCGGAATATTTGCCGAATTAGGTCTCCCTTGAATTTTAACCCAGCCAAAATCTTCGCATAGTCTAAAGCTTCCTGACGGCGACTATCTTCCAGCTGATTCACCCGCTGGGCCACCGACTGCAACAATGGTTCTGTGGCTGGAGCCGCTGCTAATGTTGCCAAGGGTAATAGAGCGGGATCATCCATCAACCGTTCCGGATCTTCTTGCCACAATTGAAGCACCCGGTAGCCATGACGGGTCTCCCCTAACGCAAACTCAGTTTCAACAACTGTTGTGGGGGGCGGTGGCAGCAATAGCACTACCACCTGCACAATGGGAATCCGGTAGAGTCGGTAGAGTCGCACCCAATAATCGAGCATCCGCAGCGGCATCGGTGGATTAGAGTCCCAGCGGGTCTAAAATTCTAGATGTAAAATTTGGCCTTCTAACCGCAGCAAGGTGACAGAATCAGCACGAATCGGTTCAATGCTCAGCTCGGTTTTGAGGACTTCAACGCTGACTTGGGGGGTATCTAAAACCCAACTGGCAAAGCGATCTGGGTACTTCTCGGAGAGTAGTTTACAGACATTATCGAACGACATTTAAGCTCAGCGAGAAAGCTGCTCAATCGTACTACAAACGACGACTGCACTTCAGCCATTAAGTTCTATCCGATCTCAACAGTCGCAAACCATTGAGCGTGACCAATAATGTCGATCCTTCATGTCCTAAGACACCTGCTGGTAACGTCAGCTCACCAAAAAAGTTAGCCAGCATCAACAGACTAATTGAAGCCAGAGCCAATACAATGTTCTGCCGGATAATCCGTTGGGATTTGGCCCCGATCTCAATGGCTTGGATCAGTTTCTCTAGGCGATCGCCCATCAAAACCACATCGGCAGTTTCTAGGGCCACATCGCTGCCGATTCCTCCCATGGCAATACCGACAGAGGCTTGGGCCAAGGCCGGAGCATCGTTAATCCCATCCCCCACCATGGCGACGGTTCCATACTGCTGCTGGAGTTCCCGCACTACTTTCACTTTATCCTCCGGCAGCAAATCAGAATAGACAGCCTGGATTCCCACGTTTTGTGCGAGACTTTGAGCCGTGGCGGCATGGTCTCCCGTCAGCATAACGGTTGCGATCCCCCGCTGCTTAAGGGTCGCCAATACCTGCACTGCCTGGGGACGGACCTGAGCGGCGACGGCCAACAGTCCCAGCCAGTGCTGATGTTTGACAACCCCAATGACCGTTTTACCGGCGGCCTCAAGCTGATGGCTAATTTGCAGTAGGGGGCTATCTGGCTCTTGGAGAGAATTTGCGATCGCAAATTGAGGCTTGCCCACTCGGATCGGAGTACCCGCCCATTCCCCGACAATACCCTGCCCTACTTCAGCCTGGACTGCGGTGACCGGCAATAGCGACAATTCTTGCCGTTGGGCCTCAGTCACAATCGCCTCAGCAATGGGATGCTCAGAATAAGCCTCCAGTGAAGCCGCCACTTGCAAAACCTGGCTAGCCTCAATGCCAGACGCAGAAACCTGATCGCTGACCTGCAGAACCCCAGTGGTGAGGGTACCGGTTTTATCAAAGGCGATGGCCTTGACTCGTGCGAGGGTCTCTAACTGAGCGCCATCCTTCAATAAAATACCTTGACGGGCACCACAGGCAATCCCAGATAGGAGTGTGGGCATAATGGCCGCCAT
>JAHQVZ010000201.1 GCA_019634055.1 Leptolyngbyaceae cyanobacterium MAG.088 | reverse complement strand
GCTTCATCGAGTATTTGTTTATCTGGACATTTCTGGTGACTAAGGGACTCGCATGAAAATAAGACACCACCGTAAGGCTTGGGGCGATACCTGGTTCCCCTTACCTTAGGCTTTAGCCCATGCCCGGAGGGCTTTAGGGGAACCGTCAGGGAGGGGGCTGGATAACCTGCGCTAACGACCGAAGACCTCTCCGCCTACGGCACCTCCCCTTGGTAAGGGGAGGAAGTTGCTTAACAGAAGCCTGCTTGGGATTTTATTTAGGTGCAATCGTCTTAACTGCATGTCGCTTTTTAGCAAGCCAGATCTAAACAGAGCCCGAGGGCTAGATAAATTATAGTTAGGGCATTGCTATTAGGAATCGTCTATTTCACTGTTATGGACCAAATAACCACAAGCGAATTGTCTGAAGTCTTACAAAACTTTTTTCTAGAAGCTGCACAAACAAATACGTCTCTTACGGTTATTCATGAGGGGCAACCTCTGGTTATTATCTCTCCTGCCAAAGCCCCTAAGCCTCGTCCTGACTTTGGCTTTATGCAAGGTAGTGGGGAAATCTCAGGCGATATTGTTTCACCAGTTAAACAACCCTGAGACATATCGCCATGAAACTTTTGCTTGATACCCACATCTGGTTGTGGTACAGCCTGGGTAGCCCTGACTTACCTGACTATTTTAAGGCAGCCATTGCCGCCCCTAACAACGAACTGTGGTTAAGTCCCATCAGTGTATGGGAAACACTGATGTTAACTGAGAAAGGTCGCATATTTCTGGCCCCTGATGCGGTCACATGGATAAATGCTGCTACGAAAGCATTAGGTACCCAAGAAGCATCACTAAATCAGACCATTGCCATCCTCAGCCGCCAACTGGCCTGTCCCCATCCAGATCTGGTTGATCGCTTTATTGCGGCGACTGCTATTTACTATGGCTTACAACTTGTTACAGTCGATCAAAATTTAATTGATACTCCGTCTTTAGAGATATTTGGTGACACAGACTCTAATAGTAACGAATAGAAATACAAGCATAGCAACAATCCTTTACGAGTCTTGTGACTTAGGTTCAAGTTGACTTTATTAAAGCTTTATCAATACTTCAGAGATTATGAAGACCGCCCTTGGGACTGGCATCATTAGAATATCAAGCTTCAGAATGGTGAGGAAAATACCGAATGGGTGTAAAATTTGTCGATTTGTATATCAGAGATAGTTTGGTATTCCGAATCGGGTAAAGCTATATTCCAGTAACATTTTCTTGTGAAAAATCCCTGTTGATCTCTGGTTAGAGTTGATACCAATAAAATTATGACTTGAGGAATGGGCTTATGAAACCAATACGCCAGGGGGATGTCATTTTGTTGCCAACCTCAAAGGTGCTTGGTGATGAACTGCCCCATCTTACCTTGGTAGAAGGTATTTCTACAGGGCATTCTCATCGCATTAGTAAAGGTATTGCAAGATTATTTTCCCATCAGGGAGAATTGTATCTCCAGGTTCGTTCCAGACTGGCGGTTTTATCCCACGATGAACATCGACCGTTAAAAGTACACCATGGGAATTGGAAAGTATATGTGCAAAGGGAATATGTCCCGCAGAAAAATGGCAAATTCTTGGGACAAATAGAACAAGAATTTATTGCCGATGACGATTCTGACGAAGAATTTCTGAAGGGTTTCGTAAAGGGGGTGAAAGCTAGCTCTAAGGAGCAATTAGTGGCTGATGTACTGACCTATAACGATGATGGTATATCAACGTCGTTAGCGACCAAATCTTCTTCTCAAAAGGGAGTTAATATTCAGCAGCAGTCTAAGGGGAAAGCTGCTAGACCAAAATCTTTAAGCAACTGGAAATATGTGGTGGACTAGACGCTGTGCTGTGAGTAAAAAGTAAGTTTTGGAGGGCAGCAAATGTTTTGGAAACAATCCCACCTGACACAGGAACACCTTAAGAAGGCATCAAAGATAGAGAGGCAATGGAAAAAATATATCTTTCCCCAACAACCTGTTAAAGAGCAAAAATCTGTTGAGTCCATTACGAAAGCTTATGCAACTGTGGGGTTGTCACCATCTCAAGTCATTTTTTGTGAGAGTCCTTATGCAGCTTTGGGGTATATCCTGGAACAGCTAGTTGACGATTTAGATCAGCAGTTGATTGAGAAAATTGAATTATATCTCAGTCAGTACGGGCCTGATCTGAATAGTCAACTAGCCCAGTTTTTGGTGCACAACCTTGGCATTGCGATTAGAAAACAAAGTAGTCAAACCTTTGGGGAACAGCAAAGTGATGTTCTTAAAACGCTGAAAAATCCACTTATGGATTATCCAGAACGTCGCTGGTCTGAGGAACAATTAGTTCGATTAAAGCAACGGTTACAGAATCCACCACTAAAGCGTCCTTTGACTGAATTGGTGGCAAAACAAGTGGGGCGACTGAATACCCAAATGGTGGCCTGTTTGGTGCATACGCTGCAGCGGCGCATTACAGATAAAGCGGTGCGATCTCAACTAAGAAAATTAGAGAGCTTATTAAAACACCAACAATTTAGTCGTTTTGTCCATCGTCTGGGTAAGCAACTCAGCCAATATATTGCTTACAATCATTGTGTTCATCCAGAACTGTGGTCAATTCAGGGTGTTTGGTGGGAATTTTGCATCACTGTTTTGAATTGCAAATATGATGCGGAAAAATGGGCTGCTTTTCAGAGTCTGACTGCTCAGTGTGGATGGATTTTACCCTACACTAAAGTTTGCTTTGTCTGCGCTCGCCCAATTAAGCTCGCATTCGATACGGGGGAACGTCTTCATGCAGAGGGAGAGTTTTCTGTTTTATATGAAGATGGCTATGGTCTTTACTTTCACCATGGGGTAGCCCTGCCTCAAAAATATGGACAGGTTAAACCTGAAAAATGGATGCCAACATGGTTATTGGATGAAGACAATGCTGAACTACGACGAATTTTAATCCAGGGTATTGGCTATGATCGCATGTGTAGCGAACTGAATGCATCAGAAGTAGATTCCTGGCAAGACTATACCTTACTCAAGCTAAATGAATTGGTGGATGATATTGATGGCCAGTCTATTTGTTTGTTGAAGATGATTTGCCCTAGTACTAACTTTATCCATGCTATTCGAGTTCCGCCTAATTTGTACTCAGCAAGGGAGGCAATTCGGTGGGTGAATTGGGGTATCTATCCTGAGCAGTTTGAGCAACAGTCTTGACAGTTGGTATGGCCTGCCGTCCGTCTCCTTAGTCAGTTTCATCCTCACTAAAGTCAATGGCTTCAATCATTTCTGGAGATGGCTGCCAACGATATTTACTAAGGTTAATTTTGTTGCCTTCAAATTCGATACCTTCGTCTTCTAATAGGACTCGTTGGATGTCGTCTGAGCCATCCCGAAAAGCGGAGGTGGAAATTTCTCCTTTGGCATTGATCACCCGCTGCCAGGGGATACCATCTTCGGGGGCTACTTTATAGAGGGCATAGCCCACCACCCGAGGTTTGCCAATGAGTCCGGCTAATTCGGCCACCTGACCGTAAGTGGCCACCTTGCCTGAGGGGATTTGGCGAACAACGGCGTAGATGCGGTCGTAACTATTTGCCATACCTATCCTTATTTTAGCCCTTGTTTTGGTAGAGAGCAGGCCGCAGATTCCTCTGATTCGGTATCAAAACAGTGGGGACAAGCCAACAGCACCAATGACCGGGCCGCAACGGGTACTTTCTGGTTATGGTCATAAACAGGCCCATTCTCTACAAAACCAGTATGATTTTTAGTGTCTAAAATAACCCGCCAATCTTTGCGCTCTACCGTAGGTGGTAGAGAGAACTCTTGGGGCTCAGGATAGGCGTTAAAAAATACGAGAAAACTGTCGTCAATGATGCGTTGTCCTTGCTCATCAGTGGTGAGAATTTCTTCACCGTTGAGAAAGATGCTAATGGCTTTAGAACCGCCATCATGCCAGTCTTCCTCGCTGATGATGGTGCCATCGGGATTAAACCAGCCGATGTCAATGACTCCAGAGCCATGGATCTCACGGCCTAAGAACCATTGTCGGCGACAGAAGATGGGATGTTGTTTGCGAAATTCGATTAGTCGCTGGGTAAAGGTGAGAAGATCTTTGTTGCGGTAGCGTAGATTCCAGTCAAACCAGGAGAGATCGTTGTCTTGGCAATAAGTGTTATTGTTGCCATGCTGAGTGCGCCCCATTTCGTCGCCGCCAAGTATCATTGGGACACCCTGGGAGAGAAAAAGCGTGGTTAGAAAATTACGCTGTAGTTGAGATCGCAACGCCAAAATCTCTTCATTGCTGGTTTCACCTTCCACACCACAATTCCAGGAGCGATTGTAGCTTTCTCCATCTCGATTGCCTTCACCATTGGCCTCATTATGTTTTTCGTTGTAGCTCACCAGATCTCGCAAGGTAAATCCATCATGGGCCGTAATAAAGTTAACGCTGGCATGGGGGAGTTTGCCATTAGCCTGGTAAAGATCAGAGCTACCCGTAAACCGAAACGCAAATTCTCCTAGCCGACAATGGTGGTCGCGCCAAAAATCTCGCATGGTATCGCGATATTTCCCATTCCATTCAGACCAGAGTAGCGGGAAGTTACCCACCTGGTAGCCTCCCTCCCCTAGATCCCAGGGTTCTGCAATCAGCTTGGTGGAGGACAATACCGGATCTTGATGAATGATATTAAAAAAGGCAGCGAGACTGTTTACCTCATAGAGTTCTCGGGCTAGGGCCGACGCTAAATCAAATCGGAACCCGTCCACATGCATTTCCTCTACCCAGTAACGCAGGCTGTCCATAATCAGCTTTAGCACTTGGGGATGGCACACATTAAGGGAATTGCCACAGCCGGTAAAGTCCATATAGTAGCGGGGAGTACGCTCTACCAGTCGGTAGTAGGCTTCATTGTCGATACCCCGTAGAGATAACGTGGGTCCAAAGTGATTGCCCTCACCTGTGTGGTTATACACCACATCTAAAATTACCTCGATACCTGCCTTGTGTAGAGCTTTGACCATGGTCTTAAACTCATTTACCTGACCACCCGCATCGCCAACGGCGCTATAGCCAGCAAAGGGCGCAAAATAGTTGATGGAATCGTAGCCCCAGTAGTTATGTAGACCCACTCCCATCAAATGACCCGGATAGGCATTGTAATGATGCACCGGTAATAGTTCGACCGCCGTGACCCCAATGGATTGAAGATGTTCAATCGCGGCCGGATGGCCTAACCCTGCATAGGTGCCCTGCAAGTCTGAGGGGATATTGGGGTGTTTTTTAGTAAACCCTTTGGCATGGACCTCGTAAATGATCGTTTCATGCCAGGGGGTGTCTGGATGGCGGTCGTCTTCCCAGTCAAAATGGCTGTCGATAACGATGCCCTTAGGTACGCAATGGATATTATCCAGGGTGGACTTTTCTAAGTCGCGATCGCTATCGGCAAAGCGATCCATTGGGTAGCCAAAAATAGCCGGACCAAATTTCATATCACCACTAATGGCCAGTGCATAGGGGTCTAGTAATAATTTATCGGCATTAAATCGCTTGCCCTCTTTCGGTTTGTAAGGACCATAGGCACGATACCCGTAGGCTTGCCCCGGCCCTACGCCTGGTAGATATCCATGCCAGACATGGTTGGTTACTTCCGGTAGGGTGAACCGTTGCTCATTACCCTGCGAATCAAAAAGGCACAGCTCCATGGCTGTGGCATTTTCTGAGAAAATCGCAAAATTTGTCCCCTGACCGTCCCAGGTGGCTCCCAATGGATGGGAACGACCGGGCCATACTGTTACTGACATGGTGGAATGCGCCAAAACTGTCTTATGTATAGGCTGTCTTAGTATATTAGGTCTGCTATTTTTTTCGCTGTGACCTTAAAACTAGAAGCACTAGATAGGATTTGCACTATTACCAGGTACCGTCCGTATTCCAGATTAATTCTGCAAAGAAGGAATGAAGGGCGTAAACCCCTTCGAAAAGCTTTGGTGAACTTTCCGTTTTCTTAGCATCGATTTAATTTAGGATAATCCTCTCTTAATCAAATGTTTATTTTTTTTAACCTCTGCTCGTTAGATTTACCTTGTGGGGAACCAGGTAAGCCGCTGATGAGCGGTCCTGCATTGTAAAGCAGAGATTTTTCCATAAGCAATTTTAAGCATTAGTATGAAACGGTTTGGAGTGATTAGTCGCTTAGCCGCTATGGCTGCGACTGTAAGTTTGGTGAGTCTTGCTAGCCATGACGCTGCTCAGGCATTTTCCTTGACTATTGTGCATAATAACGACGGAGAGTCTGATCTTCTAACGGGTGATGATGGCTTTGGTGGTGCTGCCGCGTTTGTTGGTGAAGTTAACAATATTGTTGACACAGCGACCACTGACGATGTGTTGATCCTGTCTTCCGGTGATAATTTTTTAGCCGGTCCAGAGTTCAATGCTAGTTTGACCGATGATGTTTTTTATGACGCCATTGTTCTAAGCAACGTTGGCTATGATGCCATTATTTTGGGTAACCACGACTTTGACTTTGGTCCTGATGTTTTGGCTGGCTTTATCACTGAAGTAGATTCAGCTATTCCCTTCCTCAGTGCCAACTTAGATTTCTCAGCTGAAGAGGCGTTACAAGACCTGGTTGATGTGGGTCGCATTGCTAGCAGCACAGTTGTGGAAAAAGGTGGTGAGCAAATTGGTATTGTCGGTGCGACAACGCCTAACTTGCCATTTATTTCTAGTCCCGGTGACGTTGTTGTCGATCAAGACGTTCAAGCCGCTGTTCAGGCTGAAATTGATGCACTGACTGCAGCTGGTGTAGAAAACATTATCTTTGTTAGTCATCTGCAAGGGGTGGATGAAGACCAGGCTCTGATTGCTGAGCTTACTGGTGTGGACGTTGCGATCGCAGGGGGTGGTGACGAACTACTTGACAGTGGCGATACCAGCAACCTGATTCCTGGTGATACCCCCAGTGGCCCTTACCCTACATTTGTTCAGGATGCTAATGGTAATGACATTCCTGTCGTCACTACATCGGGCCAGTACAACTATGTGGGTCAACTTGTTGTTGAATTTGAAAACGGTGTAGCAACAGTCATTGATCCAGGTACGGTTAGTGACCCCATTGCGGTTGATGGTAATTTTGTGGATGCGGCCACAGTGACAGCCGTTACAGATCCTGTCCAAGCTTCAGTTGATGCGCTAGAAGCCAATGTAATTGCTCAATCAGAAGTAGCTTTAGATGGTGAGCGTAACAGCATTCGTGGTGAAGAAACTAATCTGGGTAACCTGATTGCTGATTCTTTCCTATGGCAGGCCAATCAACTGGCTGCTGACTTTGGTCTGGGTGAAGTTGATATTGCCCTGGGCAATGGTGGGGGTATTCGTAACGATAGCGTGATTCCCGCTGGTGAAATTACCGAGGGTGATACCTTTGATATTTTGCCCTTCGGCAACCTGCTCAGCGTGTTTGAGGATATTGATGCGGCTAACCTCAAAGATATTCTAGAGAACGCAGTTTCTCGTATTGAGTTAGACCCGACTACAGGAGAAACTGCGCCTACTGGGGATGGTACCGGTCGTTTTGCCCAAATCGCCGGATTCAACTTTGAGTACAATCCCACCCAGACTGCCATTGTCATTGATGTTGATGGCAACATCACTCAATCAGGTGAGCGGGTGATTAACGTGACGCTTGATGACGGTACTGTCTTGATTCAAGATGGTCAGGTTTTACCCGATGCACCAAGTGTTTCCTTGGCCATTGTTGATTTCTTAGCTCGTGGTGGTGACCAGTATCCCTTTGGGGATGCTTCCTTTACTAACCTGGGGGTAACGTATCAGCAGGCATTGGCTAACTACATTACCGACGAGCTCGGTGGTGTAATCTCAGCTGATGATTATGCTGAAGGTGGTGAGGGCCGTACGGTTGTTACTAATGCAGTCGCCATTGCTCCTCCGATTATTCCTCCTATAGTTGAGCCCCCTGCATCTGAGTCTGTACCTGAGCCTGGCATGGTTGCTGGTCTTGTTGGTTTAGGTCTGTTGGGTGCTCGTCGTTTGAAGCGCCAGGCATAAAAATAAATGGAAAATTAGAGTGGGTGTAAGTGTAGACCGATACCTCACACCACTCTATAATGTGGCTAAAAAACAGCGAAACCACCAGGTTTCGCTGTTTTTTTGTGACAAAAATCACATGGTCCTTCACGATTGATCACCCAAATTTTTGTGGAAATCGGGCCACAATGAGTGAATTGTTCTATATAAAGAGTCGTGAAAATCGCTAAGTCAATGCCCAAAGTTTGCACTAAACCTTTGAAGCAGCAGCCGTTTAATACCTATCGTGATCCCAAAACTGGGCGTTGGTATGTGGTGCGTAAACCGGCTCCTGTGAAATAAACGTCTAAGAAGTGGCTTCTCTTAAATATAAGGAGCGAACAACTGTAATTAGGGTGCGACAATAGCAGGGCTAATCGCTACTAGCCTCCTATGCGTCAAGCCTATCCACCCATTGAACCCTACCGACAAGGTCAGTTACCGGTTTCTTCAATCCATACCCTCTATTTTGAAGAGGTTGGGAATCCAAATGGGAAACCGGTTGTGTTTTTGCACGGTGGGCCTGGAGGGGGAACGGTTCCTTTTTACCGACAATTTTTTGACCCAGAGCGATGGCGTATCGTTTTATTTGACCAACGAGGATGTGGTCAAAGTACCCCCCACGCCGAGCTAACCGATAACACCACCTGGGAATTAGTTGATGATATTGAGCGGTTGCGATCTCACCTCGCCATTGAACAATGGACTGTCTTTGGTGGAAGCTGGGGGAGCACCCTGGCGTTAGCCTATGCCCAACGCTATCCACAACAATGTGCAGGGCTCATTTTGCGTGGCATTTTTATGCTGCGCCCCAAAGAGATTCGATGGTTTTATCAGGAAGGGGCCAGCTATATTTTTCCTGATGCTTGGGAGCACTATTTAGCTCCCATTCCAGAAGCAGAACGCCACGATTTGGTTACAGCTTATTATCAACGATTAACCAGTCCTGACCTCCAGATTCGTCAGCAAGCGGCTCGGGCCTGGGCTGTGTGGGAAGCTAGCACCAGCTATCTAATTCAAAACCCTCAAACTATTGAGCGGTTTAGTAACGATGAGTTTGCAGATGCCTTTGCCCGCATCGAATGCCATTATTTTGTCAACGGTGGTTTTTTTAAACCGTCTGATCAGTTGCTGCAAAATATGGCGACGATCCGTCATATTCCAGCTGTAATTGTTCAGGGGCGCTATGACGTGGTTTGCCCAATGACGTCTGCTTGGGAACTACATCGCACCTGGCCCGAATCCGAGTTAGTGGTGGTGCCTAATGCTGGGCATTCAGCAACAGAACCAGGTATTTTGAGTGCTTTAGTAGAGGCGACGGATCGCTTTGTAAGTATGTAATAGTGCTGAACCGCTATCCAAAAATTGCTACAGCCATACAAACGCAGGCGATGACAACGCCCAGGCTGACAACGCGTTTTAGTGCCATTGTCCATCGGTATGGATGGTGCGTTGGTAAGGGTATTTCCTTTGGTGAGTAATAGGACGTTGTGATAGGGCTCTGGTAGTTGGCCTGGTCAGCGGTCTTAATGGTTTGATTAGCCCACGGATCAAGGCTGTAGAGACAAGGTTTTAGTAAGGAGTTAAGTTCTCTGTCTAGCCAACCAGCCGATGCCAATAGCTGCCGCGCTCGATAAAGTGTAGTTGGTGTGACACAGGTAGCTTTTATTACATCGTCATCTGTGGACTGATAATTTTTGCTATTTAACTGGTGAAATGCAGCTCTAGGTAGAGGAAAAACGAGTATGCCATTGATTTCATTGGGAAACCAACCCTTAGATATCAATAACTCTGCGACATCTAGTTCTGTTTTAAGCGAGAGAGCGCCCATCGACCATGCTGTGTAGGTGTTCCTACTGAGGCTAGCATGGCCTTCTTCGCTGCCCCTATGACTGTCTCGTCCAATCACACAGGTTTCATCGAAGTGTTTGTAGTTTTAATGGATCTTCATCTCTATTTCATTCCAAAGCTCTTTGGAACTTCTATTTACGCCAATTGTCGTAAGACATTAGGGATAGATTAGCGAGATAGATTAGCGAGATGAATTTATCTTGGTAAATAATTTTTGCATTGGAAAATCTATTAGGAAACAAGCAAAATTGGTGTGAAGGATTGGTTAGTCGCCATGAATTTCATTATTTGGTTTTGTAAATGTAAATACTAATCAAATTGTTAATTGAATGTCTAAGCTTTCGTTATCGCGCTGATTGGGTTTCACTCTTGCTTTGGTTAGGTGGCGGCTAGCTTGGGCATTACTAATGGCAAGGATATTTATTTATTATGGATAAGCATAGTTGGTACGCACGACAGCGAGCACGTTTGGCCTATCGGCGTGGTTGCACATTGGCAAGACAGGGAAATCATCAGAGTGCGATCGCGACCTTATCCCAAGCGTTGGACGGCCATCCTCATAAAGCAGCTGTATATATTGAACGTGGTTTAAGCTACCGTGCCCTAGGCCAGTTAGATAATGCCAGGCAAGACTTTATTACGGCTATTGATTATGCAGAGAATCCTGCAGTTGCTTACTTTCAACGTGGTCAGCTTGCTGCTGAACAAGGTAATCTGGCAGATGCTTTGAGCGATTGGCAGCAGGCGATTACCGTAAACCCTAATTATGCGGATGCTCATTATCAGCTTGGCATTGCTCAAAGTCAAAGCAATGACTTTATAACTGCCCTGGCAAGTTTTGATCGAGTTCTAGAGATAAATCCTAACTGGGCTGAGGCCTATTTGAATCGTGGTAATGTTCATCATCAACTAGGCGATTTAGATGAGGCTAGAGCTGATTGGCAACTGGCAGTTTTGAACGATGTATCGTTAGCTAAATTGGTGCCATCTATAGTGAAGCCAGATGGGTTAGCCCCAATTAAGGCCGCTCTCCAGGAGATGTTGCAGCCGATTAAGGTAGACGTTAAACAACAGGGGACAACCCTGGAAATTTCACTTAAGCGTCAGGTTGGTGAAGGTGTCAGTTATTTTGCTCTGCCTAATCAAATCCGTGATCTATTATTGTCCCTAGAATTGGCGGAAGTTACTAAGTTCACTTTAATTGGCTATGTAGGAAAAGTCCGTGGCCCTGAATGGGAAAAAATCTACGACCTCTATAAAAACCAACCCTGCCCCCCTAGCCATTGGTCAACAGCGTTAGCCACGCTAATTACATTTCCACCTCTGGGGGTAACGGCTCTGCTTTATGCCAGCCAGGTGAAACGGTTTTATCGTCGCGGTGAATATCCTGATGCGCGCCGGGCGTCCAAGGCCGTTAGACATTTATCTCTGGTAGGGACAGGGGCAATGTGCCTACTGGCGTCATTACCTTTAGCTTATGTAGCTGTAAAGTCACTGCAAAATGAACCTGCTCCACCAGTGAGGACAGCACGGGCTATTGACTATGACTTTATTCAATAAGTAGTGAAGAGATAGCGAGTACTTTGCCCTATTAAGCAACAATTTTCTCTTAAACCCTGTTGTTATAATAGTGACTCTAGACCAATCGTTCTAACCATTGAGCGATTGGTTTTATTATGGCCAATATAGGTCTTAGTCAGGTGACAGACTGAATCTCTAGGATGCAAAAGCCATTAACTCCCCATCGGTTACACCAGGGTGTAAGGGAATTAATACAGAGCGATCAATCCTTTACTAAAATCATTGATTGCTATGGTTTGCCTCCACTCTGGCAACGAGAACCCGGATTTTCTACACTTATTCATATTATTCTTGAGCAGCAAGTTTCCCTGGCATCTGCTAATGCCACTTATCAACGCTTGTTGATTATGGGAAATCCGCTGACGCCTGAAGGCATTCTGGCGCTAACGGATATAGAGCTTAAACAGGTAGGATTTAGCCGCCAAAAAACAAGTTATGGTCGTGCTTTAGCCCATGCGGTACTTAACCAAGAGCTTGATTTACACGCCTTAGCGTTCCTGAGCGATCAAGAAGTGCGAGAACGTCTTATGAGTATAAAAGGGATTGGTATTTGGACGGCCAATATTTATTTACTGATGGCACTAGGGCGACCTGATATTTGGCCTAAGGGTGATCTAGCGCTTCAGATCGCTATTCAACATCTTCAAGGGTTGCCTAAACGCCCCACTTCTAACGAAGCTCAGACCATTAGTGCGGCCTGGCGACCCTGGCGAGCTGTTGCTGCCAGGTTATTGTGGCATTTTTATCTGGGTGAACGAAGACAGGGCTATCCTACTTAAGTTAGGTATGGGCGTCCAAATAAACCACCCCAGTTGCCATGAATTGAGGAAATAGTGAGTTCGCTCCGCTGGTGAATTCGCTCACAAGCTTGCTGGGTAATGGCGTATGGGGCTAGAAATGTTATTTCCTGAAATATATAGCTTGGCGCACATAGTTCAATGCATAGATGATCCCTGGAAGCTTTAGCTGACAACAGCTATGTGTGCAGCAAACTGCTGAATGCATCCAGCAGTTTGCTATAGTTTCACGTCAAACCTAGCTGACTATTGCTCAATGGCAATTCTCTACCTGGAACTTTATTCTCATGCAGTTCCTCTAATTAATCAGATTTTTTAGAAGTACGTCCGGAATCGTCAATTTTCAATGTGTTTTTGACTATAGCTCTCCAAGAGAAGGTCGCTTTAACCGCAAATTTATGGCTTTAGTGTGGATAACGCTTTAAAACCGTAAAGTTCTTCGAAGAGGGTAGACATTTCTGTGTTGCATGTGTAGTATATTTGTAGTATAAGCAATTGAGTCGAGTTGCTTTGGTTCATGCGTATTAGCGCATTAGTTATCTTTACACCAGAGGTATAAGTATCATGAGACGCTCTATAAAATTCAGAGTAGATAGTTATTTGCAGTTATTTGGCCGTTTAGGTCTTGTTATGCAGTGTCTAGGGATGGGCTCTAGTAGCATTCCGACAATTACTCTGAGCGCAAGTGATATTTGGACCAAAGCATTTGATGACGCTGAATCAGAGCGTTTTGACTTTAACCAATTATTCCATGGCTCGATTGTGGGTTATATCAATCGACCAGAACTAAACCGATATAAACGAAGCGGGGAACCCAGGCACTTAGCCCTGTTACCTTTCTAAACCTAAAACCAAGTCAGGTTTTGGCCCCCGCTTCCCGAACCCGGAAGCGGGGGCCATTATTTTTAGACATTCTTTGGACTCTGAGGGGCTTAGCCATGACATTTCAACCGTACAAACACGTATTGCCTACCTATAGACCCATCGTCCTCTTTTCCAAGAATTATCTACCCATGGCGCGAATTAATCTTAAGCGAGCAACCGTTTTGTTAGTAACGGGCCGAGCCGAGCCTGTAGACCTAATAGGGAAAACCTGGCAGATGAGATCGCCCAGCTTAACCCTTGATGTTCCTGAGCATATTCGTTTGCGAGTTGGGAATAGCGAGCGCATCTGGAAGACGCCACCGGTCAATCGTCGCGAAGTTCTGCGGCGTGATGGCCATACTTGCCAATATTGCGGTAGCAAACGACAACTGACGTTAGATCATGTGTTGCCGCGATCGCAAGGTGGTTCCCACACGTGGGATAACGTCGTCACTGCCTGCGCCCCTTGTAACTCTAGCAAAGGAGCCTGCATCCCTGAGGTTGCCAACATGCGACTCAGGCGACGGCCTAAAGCGCCCATGCATCCAGTTGTGGCCTTCGCAGAACAATTCTGGAAAGAGCAGAAAACTTAATAGCCTATGCCGCCGTCGGCATGTGATTGCCCCCAAATATCCATAGAGATTGCCAAGCTATGTTGAAGCTTAACTATACCGATTACGGCCTATTTCTAGAGCAGTTGACTGCATCTTTAGATGCCGTTGCCACCCAGCGGGTTATGTTAGCGGTTCATGTTGGTGAGCCCTTGCATCTGCAACCCATTCAAGCATCCTTTTTGCTACCTATTAAATTGCCTGGCATTCGTCAGCTTAAGGGGTTGCTACGGAAAAATGCAGCAGACACTATTGCACTAACCAGTGTTGACGATGAATTTGTTGAAGTCAGCCTGAAAGGTACATGGATAGCGAATAGCTCCAATGCCGAATCTGGCACCTTTATTACGGCCCTTGCACCTGAAAGTGAGATGTTGATCTATGAACTGTGGCAAGTGACCCAACGACAGACTGCATATTTTATGTAGCTGTTACAGGAAACTGCTTACATCAAATCTGAATTCAGCAAACCTATTCAAGGTTGATAGTTTTGTAGGGCTATGGGTTAAGTAGCTAAGCAAAAAGAACGACTGTTTCACTACCTCGTAAGATTTTCCCGGCTACGCCAACCCCCTTGATAAGGGGGAACTAAGGGAGGATCCCTACGAGAGATTGATACTGCAATAATTTTGTTTGCTTACTTATGCTAGCCCTCCGAGACTGGGCTGTTTAGTCGTCTTCTTTAAATCTTCCTTGACAGGAAAAAAGTAAGTTGATCAAAATGTGTTTGTAGCTTTGCTATTAACAAACACAGACTCTGTGCATAGCCATAAAAGAGCATCTTAAATGATGCTCTACATCTTAATGGCATCAATTTTAAACCTGTAGCTGATGTTATGTAAATCATCTGTTGCTCACATCATTGCTGCAGCCATCTTCTTACCCATCAGGAGTATTGCCATGTTGTTTATTTCAACCATTCTCTTTGTTTGGAGACATAATTACTTCAGGCATTCGCGAATCCCGCAACAAAATAAGTCATTCAATACAACCAGCGAGAGAAAACTAATAGCCTCTGCCGACAAACATCATGTCGATGCTGTTAATGGCTTACAGAAAGTGAAACGCCTCTATTCTTTAGAACGCAGACTTTTAATGTAAGTCTCGAAGATTTTCAGAAGGCTCTTTTTTCGCTTTTATCTCTCTGAAAAAGCTTTTGGGCTAAACTAAAGTCTTTGCCTGGAAGGCGATTAAAGGCTTTCAAAAATCTCTTGACATTGTGTATTTTGCTTTGTAGTATTTAAGTCATGCAGGACGCACTACGAAAACAAGCCTTGAAGGTAACCATTAAACAATTCATCAAGACTCAATCCAGAACCTTGAAAATTAAATATTCTCTTTTTTGGGGTGTAACTCAGTGGTTTAGAGTGCCTGTCTGTCGAACAGGAAGTCGCGAGTAACTCCGTTGGAGACGCTTCGCGCACAAATCTCGTCACCCCCGCCTTATAGCCTTGTGGACGATTAGATAAGTCGCTGTGGTTCTCAGCCACGGAGAAGCGGGTGCAACTCCCGTCAGGGATTCCAAGTCCAGGCAGCCAAGTTGGTTTAAGACGTCGGCCTGCAAAAACCGAAAATCGTGAGTAACTCCTAGCGGAGACGCTTCGCGAACGACTCCTGTCAGGGGTATGGCAGCAATGCCGACAAAACAAATTTTACTAAAGGAGGTGAATCCGATGAAGCTTGCAGAAGCCCTAATGCAACGGGCAGATTGTCAGAAGAGAATTGCTCAACTGCGTCAGCGATTGACCCGCAGTGCCAAGGTTCAAGAAGGTGAACAACCCCCTGAGAACCCCCAAGAACTGTTGGCAGAAGTGGATACTGCAATTACTGAACTTACCCGTTTGGTTCAGCGGATTAATCAGACTAATGCTAGTACAGCATTTGCCGATGGGACTCTATCAGATGCCTTGGCTCAGCGGGATACTCTATTCACTAAGCGAAGTGTTTTGGAAAATCTAATCCAGGCTGCGTCTATTACCCATGATCGGTACAGCCGTTCAGAGGTGAGATTTGTGAGTACGGTAAATATTGGTAGTCTACAGCGTCAATTGGATGGCATCTCACGAGACTATCGGTTGCTAGATTCGCAGATTCAATCGCTGAACTGGCAAGTTGATTTGATAGGTAGTTAAAACCAATAGTTGGTAGCTAAATTCAACAGAAGCGAACACAACCCGCCAACTGGGCAAGTTGGAAACGTTGTTTGTTAAACAACCCTTGGATGCGCTGGGGCAGTGCAAATGGGTTCGATTCCCGCCTATAAATTACGCCCAGCATTGTTACAAGTGCACACCATACTGTGACTGCTTACTACCTCGTGTTGATCGGTTGAATTTAGTGAGGGTGGGTTCGGGGACTATTTTGGATGACCATTGCGGAGATAGAGAAAGAGAGTCTCGGCGGTCTCATAAGCCGCACATCGGTGAGTGCAACTCTCACCTCCGCAACTACTTGCTGGTGTAGCTCAATTGGCAGAGCAACTGTCTTGTAAACAGAAGGTTACGGGTAGCCTTCGGGCAGTCTCACGTCTACAACTCCTGTCGGGACTACCACTTGCCTCCATAGCTCAGCGAATTCAGAGCAGCGCCCTTCGAAGGCGATGGTTCCAGGTACTCTACGAGAAGGCAAAGCCTACGAATCCTGGTAGAGGTGCTTGTTATTAACTAGTAAGGAGGTTGTTTTTAGTGAAGTTCATGGTATTTAGTTTGAGGCCAGGATCATAATGCGTGCCCCCAAAATTAGGGCCTACATACTTTAAGGACGAGAGGAACAGTAACACTAAACCGGTGGGCGTTTGCAAACAGGGATCGCGAAGAATCTGAAAGGTCGGCTTAAAAGTAGCCATCCTCTAAGGAGTGTGTCAAAACTCATCATTGGAGCCCCCTTAGTAGCTGAGAAAACGCTGTGCATTTGCACGATATTCGGAATTCTGGCCATTGGCCTTGAGGTATAAAGAGAGAATACGCAGAGATGGCACAAGGTCCTGCAACAGGGCAGGCATAAGGCACTGACCCTACAAGAATTATCAGATCAAATGGAGGTTTTTATGACGATTTATTTTTATAGCGATCGCGAAAAACCTTATGGGAGTTTCTCAAATTTTTCAAGACATGGAGTGTTGCTGGATGGTCGCTGGTGGCCGACAACAGAACACTATTTCCAGGCTCAGAAATTTATAGACACCGATCCAGATTGGGCCGACAAAATTGGTAATGCGAAAGCGCCCAAAGATGCAGCGGTGATGGGTCGCAACCGGAGCCACCCACTTCGTTCTGATTGGGAGCAGGTCAAAGATGACATCATGCACCGAGCTGTGCTCACTAAGTTTCAAACCCATGCAGATATCCAAGCTATTTTGCTAGGGACTGGCGATCAGCCATTAGTTGAAAATGCCCCCGGAGATTACTACTGGGGGTGTGGTAAAGACGGCAGTGGTCTCAATAAACTGGGTCAAATTTTAGAAGCTGTGAGGACAACAATTCGCGAAACTGTTTAACAGGGAGTGTCGCCTAAAGGATGGGCATCGATTTTCTAAATCGATCTGTGCAGCTACTCTTCGAGAAGTCTTCGCCTACGAATCCTGTCACTCCTGCCAATAAAACAACATGGGGCCATAGCTCAGCTGGGAGAGCGCTTATAGCAAACTATTGGATACATTCAATAGTTTGCGCTGCGCATAGTCGTTGCCATCTGTAGATATTGACGATCACTTTGATCCTAAACTAGGAGCGTAAAGCTATAAACGGCATTTAAGAGGCCGAGAGTTCGATCCTCTCTGGCTCCACTGTGACTGAAGCCAAAGAGTCGAGGCGCTAGTTTGTGACACTAGTATTAGCGGGTTCGAGTCCCGTCAGTCACCCCAAATGGAGAGTACTGCTAATGGGTAGCAACCGGCTTTGAAAACCGGAGTAGATTTATGTCTAGGGGTTCGATTCCTCTACTCTCCTCCACCGTCCATTACCACCAGAGGCCGAGAAGCGAGGTGCTGTGACGTCCGCGAAGTGTGACACTTTGCGTCTTAAATATAGAGGGAGCAGGGGCAGTACCTGCCTGGTGGATTGTTTATTTTTGTTGACCATCGCCCCAATGGCGATATTATCGTTCGCCCCGAGGTCGTTATGGGTTGTTATGAGCAATCTCGGCTCATGACTAGGCGACCATCTGGGAGCTGATAAACAGCTTGGGGTTCCGTAATGGCACTATGAATGTTGTCTTCGGTGGTTGTAGGCTCGTTTGTTAGGTTACGTACAGTTCCTGTGGGAAGTATTGATAAGTTTGCTGTTCCTGGCTGTTGTGGTAAGCCATCTCTACCGGTTAACACAAATTGACCACTACCCTGAGCTACTTGAGCAATACAACTACTGGCTACTAAGGCATCTGCATTTACTAAGGTATCTGATAACTCTGTTAGATTATTTTCGATAAAACTAACGTCGGGAAATGTAATGGTACCTGAGGATAGTTGACCACTGGCATTAATATCCACCTGACCATTCAAATCTAGACTGTTTGGATCTGTGCCAGGCGGAGATGGCACAAAGTTCTGGCCAAAGAAAATCGGTAAGGTAATATTCCCTCCAGCCCCATCTTGGGCAAAGGCTAAAATATCACTATCGTCTAGGGCAACTAAATAGCCTCCATTAATGACAATATCGCCACCATTGTTAGCACCACTAGCTACATTAGTGAGAATATCGCCATCACCGGACAAGACGATGCCACCTGCACTAATTATAATTTCGCCCCCTGCTGATTGACTGGCATCTGTGCGAATATCCCCATCGGTTACGGTTAATAGTTCTCCAATGTCGATGATAATACTACCTGCATTTCCTTGCGAGAGGGCTTGAGCACTGATGGTTCCTCTATCTTGAATAACAAGATTTAGAGAGTCGCCAGAGTCTTGAATATTGATCTGCCCTGCGGACCCACTGCCTGTCGTAACCGTGAAAATTCCGCTGGAGGTTGGTATGGGGTCTGTTTCTTCAGAGACAATTTCTGAAACTATAATTTCATCTGCGGCGATAATACTGTCTGTTTCAGGAGCAGTTCCTGAAATTAAAATTTCATCTGCGGCGATAACATTAATGCTACCTGCCTGTCCTTCAGCCGATGTAGATGCTCTTAGTTGTCCTCCATTCAACAGCTCTACTCGATCAGCATCAATGTCAATGTTGCCGCCAGGGGCATTTCTGGCAGTACTACTATCAATAACTGCGCTACTGTCTAGCTGGACTAAATGAGCCTGTAGAATAATGTCACCTCCGCTTCCAGGCATTTCTGCTGCTGCGGTACCGTCTTGGGCCAGTGCCTGGGCATTAACAGTGCCCTCATCCTGAATCAAAATAGTTAGAGAGCCATCGCCATTGTCCTGAATCTTAATCTGGCCCGCGTTACCACTGCCCGTGGTAACGCTAAAAATACCACTTTGGGTGGGCGTGTCTTCTGTCAGTCTAGGATCAATGCCAGAGATAAATACTTCATCTGATGCGGTGATAGTAATGTTACCTGCCTGACCAGCTGCAGAGGTGGAGGCGATTAGCTGTCCTCCTTCTAGTATCTCTATCTCCTCAGCGGTAATTTCAATGTTACCGCCGCCAAATTCTCCATCAGTGCTACTGTCGATCACTCCATTAGTACCAATCCGTAGTGAATGAACATTGAGAACAATGTCACCGCCAGTTCCCGAACTCATTCCATCGTCACTAGCTTGGCTATTGCTGAAAAATCCACTGGCCGAGCTACGTAATTCGTCTGGATTAGCCATCGGATCAAGCTCTCCGATTTCAATATGTTCAGCAGTAACCTCTATCTGACCGGCATTACCAGCTCCATTGGTGGCAAAGACTTTTATTTGACCATCGTCCGATAGCATTACGGCATGAGCGTTGATGACAACGTTACCTGTATCATCATTAATCGTGAGGCTGCCTGCATTTTCTCCTTCTACGGAGGCGTTGATGTCACTATTATCTGAGATTATTAAATCCCCTATCAAGTTAATTTCAATGTTACCTGGTTCTCCAGTGGCTTTATTCAACACCTTAATTGCACTATCGTCAGTCAGAGTAAGAGAATGGGCATTAATTATCACATCCCCACCTGTGCCTGTAGAACTACCCTGCACGACAGATTCGATTTTGCCACGGTTGGTCATTAACATGTCACCGTTGACATCAATAAACACAGACCCTGCATCCCCAAGTGCTTCATCAGAGGCACTGGAGGTAATGCCGCTAGAACCACTTTCCCCAGGGCCAATCATGATCAATTCATTAACAGAAATATAAATATCCCCCGCATTTCCTATGGCTTCGGTCGTTGTTGAGATCAGTGCCTGGTCACCGTTGCCATCGTCTGTAGGTGTTTCCATTCGTAATACGTCAGCGACGATTTGAATATCGCCAGAGTTTCCTTGTACGATTCTATCCTCAGCATCATCACCAACACGATTCCGAATTTGTCCCCCGTTTAAGAAGAGTTCACCTCCGACTGTGATGAAGGTATCGCCGCTCTCTCCAATGCCGTTCATCTCATTTTCGATTTGAGAGTTCTCTAAATAAATGTCACCGTCTACGGTCACATCAATATTGCCGCTGTTACCTTCGGCATTTCTTGCTACAGTATTGATGATTGTACTTTTGTTAAATGCTTCGAGGTCGCCGGTTAGTACGATGATGACATCCCCAGACTGTCTGCCTGGTGTGCCTCCACTGTTCTCAAATCCACCCCCAATTTTTGCCTTGTCTACTAGGGTCAAATTTTGAGCATAGATGAGAATATCGCCATTTACTCCGGTGTCGCCTTTTAGCTGACTTTCGATATCACTACTTTCTAAATAAATGTCACCAGTTACGGTCACAGTAATATCGCCGCTGTCACCTGTAGCTCCCCTAGATAGCTCACTAGAAATGTTGCTGTCAAAGACTTGGAGATTACCGGTTAACTCGATAATAATATGCCCGGATTGAATGTCTGGGAGGCTGTTATTATTTTCAAAATCTTCGTCAATTTCGCTATCATTTTCTGCCTCAATGTCACTATCGTTTAAGTTTAAATTTTGGGCATAGATCTGTATGTCACCTCCGTTTCCAATACCCTCGATTTCGCTTTTGATTTCAGTGCTTTCTAGGTTGATATCACCAGCCACGGTCAAAATGATGCTGCCAATAGTGCCTTGAGTATCTTCAGGTAGGTTATTAACTATCTCACTGTCAGTCATCTCCAGATTACTGCTCAAGTCGATTGTAATATCCCCTGAGCGACTTTCTGGTGTGCCTGCCTCGTCCCCAAAGCCTCCCTGAATTTTGCTATCGTCTGTCACGGTCAAATTCTGTGCCTGGATCTGAATATTACCGCTTTCACCAATGCCGTTGATTTGACTGTTGATTTCCGTATTCTCCAAGAGAATATCGCCCACCACGGTTAGGACAATATTACCGATGCTGCCTTGGGCGTCGTTGTCGAATTTATTTTCAATTTCACTATCAACGGCTTCGAGGTTTCCAGTTAAGTCAATAACAATGTCTCCTGCCTGACTATTGGGGGTGTCTCCTTCGTCTCGTAACCCTGCTTGAATTTCACTGTCGATCAGGGTCAAATCATGGGCATAAATGTGAATGCTACCGCCGTCAGTTCCGTCTACTTCAATGTCGACATCGTTTAAGATTTCAACATTTGCACGGGCCGTATTCTCGTCAAATTGGGCCATTCCTTCGGTTGAGAACTCTACTCGCCCAGGTTCAGCCAGTCCACCTAGTTCAATTAATCCTTCACGGGCTCGGACTCTTGTATTGTCGTTTTCTAAGATGACATCGCCACCTATGAGTTGGAATGCTTCACCTAGCTCCATTTCTAACCGTCCCTGACTGCGGATGGCATTTGGGGTTAACTGATTGAATATCAGTGCAGATGGCTGAACAACGAGTAGGCTATCTGGGGGGGCTGTAGGGTTTTGGGTACCAAAAATAAAGCTATCTCCAAATTCGATGCCATCGGCTGTGGACGCAAGAAATGAGCCCTCCATATCGAGCTCGGCATCGGGACCTATAAAAATGCCGTTGGGGTTAATTAGAAAAAAATCCGCATCCTCTGATATGCTCAGCTTACCTAAGAGATCAGATATACTGCTGCCTGTAACACGGGTAAAAATAGTTTCAATAGTATTATCGGGAGAGAATTCGACCTGCTGATTCTCATCGATACTAAATTCCTCAAAGCTGTGGAATAGATTTGGACCCCGTGTGGCACCGCCTTCAATCTGATTGGCGTTAAACTGGGAGCCCTCAGCGCCGAGTGTATTGTCGGGAATTATGTCTGCTAGGGCGACGGAATGAAATGCTAGTTGACTAAGAAAACTAGCTAGCACAGCGATACTGACTTGTGTAGTACTTCTTTTCCTGTTTTGCTGGTTCGTAATCATCAAACGCCCCTCCTTACTCAGGGTTAGCATGGAAAATGACATGCCAATTGCATAGTAATGACTTTAGGGGTATTGAATTTGTATCAATTAACATAATTAAAGTTTTCCTAATAGGATGTATCTATTGCTTTGGGTCGGGCTGGGGGCTATTTCGAAGTAATGCGTTGAGCTGCGCTATTTATGGAGTGAAGAATTTGCAGGAAATGTAGACAAGCTGCCATGGATAATGAAATGCTCTATCAGGGATTTGTTGGGAGGGCATTTCTATGGAGCGTGAACCCCTACTAAAATTTATTCGTTATGTGTTTTACACCGTTTTAGGATGTGGCTTGGTATATGTTCTGATTCCGATGGATTTGCCTGAATTGAGGTCTACCATTGTTCAGATTGTCCTGCAACAGCTGACGGTTCTGATTATTGTGGCGCTTTTTCTAGAACGTGCCTTAGAAGTTTATAAGCTGTGGTATTTTTCGCCAGAAAAAGAACGCTTGGCCGTTGAGGTGGAGCGTGAGCAGGTAGAACTAGAACTTTTAGTGGCTGATGTTGAGAATAGTTCTAGTGAGGAAGCGATTGGGGCAGTGCAACTCCGTTTGTTTAATGCAGAAGAAAGTCTTCGAGTTTATAAGAACCATACTCGTCAGGCTCTTTTACGGGCGGCTATTGTATTTGGTTTTCTGATTGGTCTAGTTGGGGTGCGATCGCTAGAAAATGCATTTGACTTTCCTGCTGTAGAGACTGCTGTGGAAGGTTTTCGCTTTTATTTATTTAGGATGCTGGATTTGATCCTGACGGCTGGGTTAATTGCTGGAGGAAGTGAAGGGATTCATGGTGTTGTCAAAAAGCTCAGTGGCTTTTTCCCAGATATGCCGAAAAAAGCAGTTGAGCTTGTTCAAGCTTTTAAGGAGTAAGGGGTTATGAGCTCTAAAACACTGGTTTAGAGGTTTTTCCTGGAATGCCTATTTAGCACAACGTAGACCTTAATTGAATCCTTATGCCTAAGCAAAATCTTATTTAGTTTGTAGTAACCATTAGGAATTGGCCCTGGGGTTGCTGTTGAGAGACATTCAGGAGGTGATCACCCATGGTTAATATCCACCAGTTACTGAACCATTTAATTGATACCGAACAGGAACTCTGTGAGTCAGACTTTTTGGCGCCCTGTGTACGCCAGGGGTGTTTACGTGCCCGGATGAATGGGAGGGTGTACACCTTTAACTTAAAGGGATGGCCCTTTGAGGGCTGGGGTGTGTTTCGTCCGGCAACATTTGAGACAGCAACGTTAGTGATGGCAGCCAATTCACCCCAGGTGGAGCAGTACCTAACGTCATTACCTGCTTTTCGATTGCGGCTGGTATATCGACTGCAAAACCGAAGTTGGTTGGCCTACCCTAGCAATGAAGCGGATGCTCGGCGGCGTTTGGGACAGGTAAAACCGCTGGTGGTCCATCTTGTGTCTGATGGTGTTGCTTTTGATCAGATAATTGCACGGTGGGATGGGAATGCTTTCTGGTTTGAGCAGTTGGATCGTCAGGCGAATGTGGAGATCGCCCCCTACCTACGTCAATCGCTTACTGATGGTATCTGGCCTGATCAGCTTTGCACTAAGGGGTTAACCTTAGAAACCCGGACAGCCTACAGCCTGGCTATTCAGCAAATACCTGATTTTGCTACGGAAAAGCAGGATGAACATCGGTTGCATAAGGTGCTTAAGACGGGCGGTGGCCACTGGCAACATTTTCAAAATCAGGCAGACGTTTGGACTGTCCACTGGACAACGGCAGATGGTGAGTATCATACTAACGATATTGCTAAAAATGACCTGACGGTAATGAGTGCAGGGATTTGTTTGAGTGATCGAGATCGCAACGTTGATCTACCGTCTCTGGTGAATGTTATGACTTGATATGTCTGCATTAGACGTACCCTGGCACGTGCTTTTGCGGGACCATGTCGAATCGCATAAAAATGTTTATTTTCCTTTCTTAAAATTATTGCCTGAAAAAAGATGCTGTCATTACGCTGTTCTGACTGAAGGAATGATCAGGTCTACTACAATCGGTGCATGGTCTGAGCCAGTATCAGTACCCGTATGAATATCAGTGACCTTAATCTCTGGACTGACCAAACAATGATCAATGGGAATCTGAAGGGGGTTAAATAAGCCTTGAAGCCAGGTCGGTAAGCCATAATAACTGCTAAGCCTGGGCCATGTGGCCTGAATGCCGAAGCCCTTTCTTGTATTCTTCAGGTGAGTTTGCTCAATGAGTGCATGATAATAGGGAGACCACATGGTGATATTTAAGTCACCCAGTAATAAAACAGGATCGGTTTGGGTTTTAATGTAGTCTCCCACCTCGGCCAGTAATGTATTGCGAGATTGGAACATTGTATGTTCTATAGGGGGGAGTGGATGAACGGCAACAAGAGAGAGTTTTTGTCCATCTATGTCTAGATTTACCGTTAGTGATTCTCGTGCATAGAGGCCAAATTGTTGGAGTTGCACATTCGATAGGGGAGACTTGCTGTATAAGACAATGCCCTCTTCTGAGGCAATGTGGGTACTGTAGGGAAACTCTGCTTTCAGTCTATCTAGCTGAGTTTCCATAGTCCGACCAACTTCTAAAAATAAGGCTAAGTCAGGCTGTTCTGTTGCCATGAGTGATAGTGTTCGTGTGGCATCATAATTACTAAAATTTAAGTTAGCTACTAGCACTCGGTAATTGCCAGACTGATTCCTAACGTGAAATGGCAGGTACCAGGGGACAACCTGGGCTGATAGAATAGCCGTACAAAAAAGGATGATCAATAAGTGGCGTGTATGCCTTAAAAACAAGGTAATGCCCGCCAAGACCAGGGTGACTATAAAGTACTGTACCTGGAAGTGAGAGAAGACTTCTAAGTATAGGAGCCAACCAACCCGATTTGTTAGTAAGGCAAAGCCTGTAATGGCGATAACAATGATTAGACAAGCATAGCCAAGGGAGCGAGAGAATGACTTCATTACCTAACAACAGGAACATAACGGTCTAAGCTACAGGCACTAACTGTAAATTCCAGAGAGATAAAAATTGCTTTATAAAGTCTTGAAAATGTAATCTTGATAGGGGGAATATAGCGGTTCCTGGTTGAGATGAATAAATTTTGGTGGTGTCAGTGAGTGGTGAATTGTGAATCGTGAGTGGGATGTATTCCATCCATTTGAGAAACGCTATAACTTAAAGCAGCGGGTTGATATGACAATTTGGAGTAGAGTTTCAGGTAAAGTGATTCAAGGCCATGGGGTTGCCTCTGGACAGGCCAACGATCCACGTTTCCCTGAGGGAACGTTGAAAATGCAGTGGCCGTTTTTTACCTCCCTAGGACTGCAGCTCGATGCCTATTTTCCTGGAACAATCAACGTATCTATTCATCCCCATCGCTATATTGTCAAGCAGGCTAAGCATACCTTTAGACAAGTGCAATGGTCAGATGATGCTCCACCTGAAGATTTTTCATTTTTTGATTGTCGAATTGTTCTTAAAACTGGCCAGCGGATGGATGGGTTGGTTTATTATCCCCATCCTGAGACTAAACCCGAGCACTTTCAGGTTCCAGGTACGCTTGAAGTATTGACTGAGTTTATTGATGGGTTGAGCTATGGTCTGACCGTTGAATTAGAACTTAACTCTACTCAGGTGTTAATTGTTGCTAATCAGGACGAGACTCCCTTGGTGTGATAGTGAGATTTAGGTGCTGATTCTGTCGCAAGATAGTGAGCTGAGCGCTAGTATCGATGGTGTCTTCACTATAACTGTCGATAGTTTGAACAAAAACAGGCACTATATCAAGACTTTAATGGCAGACAGGTATGCAATGGCCGACCGAGCAGTCATGATGGTAGTTGATGTATGCCCCGCTTGAACCTTCGGCTAAACTACAGCTAAATTT
>JAHQVZ010000200.1 GCA_019634055.1 Leptolyngbyaceae cyanobacterium MAG.088 | reverse complement strand
ATCGCTCTCAATACCTGTGTTGCTCATGCATGGTACTGCTGACCGTGTGGTACCCGCTGCCATGAGTCGCACATTGTATGAATCATGGCCAGTCAATACAGCCACCCTATTGTGGGTGGAGGGGGCAGGCCATAGCAATCTGCCCATGGTAGCGGGTGAGCGCTATAACCATACCGTTAAGACCTTTGTGACGCGGTATGCTGAGTGACGTTTATGCCTGTGACCGAACCTGTGATATCCCCTCGCCAGTATCGATTGTGGAGTTTTGTGGTGGCTGTGCTGGTGGGTCTGGGAATTTTTTTTCGAGTAGCCAACCTGGGTGAGCCGGTGTACTGGGTCGATGAAGTGGCGACCTCCATGCGGGTTTCGGGCTATACCCAGGCCGAGGTGACGGCACAGGTGGCGACGGGGGAAGCCCTGACGGTAGAGGATTTACAGAAATTTCAAACGATTCGACGCGATCGCCCCCCCAACGATTTGCTGCGGGTGCTAAGCAAAAGTCCTGAACATGCGCCGCTCTATTTCATGTTGGCTCGGTTTTGGGCGGAACGTTTTGGCACCTCTGTGGTGGCCATGCGGAGTCTATCGGTCATTTGTAGCATACTGACGCTGCCAGCCATGTACGGTCTGGGTCGCTCACTCTTTAGCGATAGGACGTCGAGGGCTGGTGCGTTGGTCGGTCAGACTGCCATGGCCTTGCTGGCGATTTCTCCTTTTTTTGTGGCCTATGCTCAGGAGGCTCGGCCTTACAGTCTATGGGTGTGTTTGTTATTGCTGTCGGGTCAGTGGTTATGGCGGGCGTTACAGACCAACCGTTTGAGGCACTGGGTTTGCTATGGGCTACTCCTGATTCCTACCCTATACACGTCGATTCTTTCTATTTTGGTAGTGTTGGGTCAGGGGTTAGCCGTTCTGGTGTTTCAGACGAAGCGGTGGTGGAACTATGCGATCTCAACGGGTTTAGCGTTATTGACCATGCTGCCCTGGGTCTGGATTATCCTGAGCCAGTGGGAAACGCTGCAAAGTAATACGCGCTGGATGTATTTGCCGCTGCCGGTTTGGGAGATTTTTGGGGCCTGGTTATATGGTCTGGCGGTGGTCTTTTTTGATGTGCCCGTTGCCATCGATAGGCCCGTGGTACTGGTGCTACAGATCATCATTGCGGCAGTGACCTTATCTCTTCTTGGGTATGCCGTTTACTACCTGGTGCGTCATGCGCCACGATCAGTCTGGAGCTATGTATTGGCGGGTGCCCTGGCGGTACCTACGGTATTGTTTCTGGGGGACCTGGTACGCAATGGCCAGGCATCTGCCAGCCCGCGCTATATGATGCCCACTTTTTTAGGAATATTAATGGCTCTGGCCTACTGGTTTAGCCATGGTCTGTTAGCAAAGCGTAAGCGCCAAAACCTGATTGTGATTGGCCTATTGCTATCGATAGGTCTGGTGTCCTGTGTTTTTGGGTTAACGGAGACATCGCCTTATCAAAAAAGCCGTAGCCTCAGTAATGCCGCCATTACAGCGCTGATCAATCAAGCGGCAGCGCCCCAAGTCATTACAATTCCTCACTATATTCAGGATTCAATGTCTCTGAGCTATGATCTCAACTCTGATGTGAGTCTATACATTTTGCCGAGCCCTGACTTTTCAGAAGAGACGTTGGCGCGCATTGTGGATCCTAAAAGACCTACGTTTTTCTTGACGCCCTCCGAACGGATGAAGACCACTGTTGAGAGTCAGCAGTTAGGAATACTACACTCTGTTTATCAGGCCAACAAGCTGAAGTCTGGCGAATTTGGTTTGAATTTGTGGTTTCTGGAGTCTGATTAAGGGTGTCTGATATTCAAACACTGTTTTCTCGTAATCGATGTGCATTAAGGGGTCGCCGTACTCAACGGTGGTGGGGAAGGAAGCGATGCTACTAGCACCCCCAGTAACTGGCCTTCTTCCATAATCCATCGGGCAATGGGCTGAGGTGTTTGAGGTTGAGCTGCCTGACACATGGACGATAAGACATCCATCACTTCAGGTGCATAGCTGGTAGTAGATTGAATCACCGGGATAGTGGAGAGCATATGTATTCTCTTGATACTAAAAGCGTTTACCGTACTTGTTCTAAGTTAAGGAAACACTTTTAGCTTATACACTTACAGATGAATCTTGGTGATCTTCATGGGTTTGAGATGTGTTTTATGTCACATGACAATGGTGCGTCACATCGTCTATGAAAAATGCATAATGGCTGAAAACCAATTATTACAGCCATTATGCTGACATCTGTAGGGAGGTAACTTTGAGCACATTGCTATACCAGATGACGACAGCGACATTCGATATTGCATTTGCGAAAGATATTTTTCATATGTTTTTTCACCGTATTTAGCGCAATGACCAACTCGTCACTGACCTCCCGGTAAGATAGCCCTTGGAGATAGAGCTCCCACACCTCCGTTTCCCGTTCGGTCAAACTGTAACGATAAGCGTCTGCCATCGCCCTATGATGAGCAATCTGCGTTAGATCTTCGATGGTCACTAAAATACATTTGCTGGGCTGATTGGCTAACTCAATCCATTCCACATTGAGATATAGTCGAATGCCCCCTGGCAAAAACGAGGTGTCATACAGCTGCAGAGCATGTTGGGGAAAGTCTTCATGGCTCTCGATTAGAAACTGACAAAGTGTTGTCACCTGCTCAGGCATAGCCATAGCAACCTGACGGTCAATAGAACTAAATGCTTGACCTGGCGCACCTTTGTTCAAAAGTACACAAAATTCATCAGCCTTGGTTGTACTGCGTATGAGATTGCCAGTTTGATCAAATAGGATGAAACCGCGAAATGGGAAAAACTGTCCGAGTAAAATTTCAAAAATCAGGTCCAAATTATCGTGACTAGGCTGGATTAATCTGGAGTCATGAACAGAGTGAAAACCCTCATCCATGGGGGTTGGAAGATTATTTACGGCACTTAGCACCATGGGTCTATTGGAAAATGGGGAACAAGTGATGGTGCGTACCTGAATTTCTAGAGGGCAGAATTCATGTAAGACCGATCACACCCTTACCCTAAGCAATGTGGCTGAACAGTGCCTACGAGGAGACTGTAGCGATCGCACGTGACAGCCAAGAGGGTGTTTTTAACGCAAGAATAGAGTGGCACCCAAAAGAAGCATGAGTTACCATCAAGCAGGGTGAAGCAGGGGTGAAGCAAAATTAGATCTCTTCATTCATGGCATACAGGATCGGCACTACCATGGACAAAGCTCTCAAACCAAATGAGGTTGAAGAATGGTTTCCCCTCGATGTACAAACTAAATACATCGAACATATTGTGCATCAGCCCGGTTTAAAGATAACCCTCAGACAAGCGACGTACTTCGTCCGATTATGGGGCTATGGCTATTTGATGCAGCGGGGCATGGACCATGCACCTATTAGTACCCTAAAACGCCAGGTTAGTAGCTTTTATTGTTCTCACAGAGATGCGGCTGATTTATTTTATACCCAAACCCAAGGTACCCATCGGGCAGCGGGGCAAATGCTAGATAAGCTCGCCTCTAAGAACTTACTAAGGCGAGGTGAGGCCGACGGTGTTGCTACCAGGCTCAGTTTAAACATTCCCCACAGTTTTGAGATTGTTGAAGACGACGAAGACGATACTTTCTATCCTGATAGCTTTGACCCTCGCAATGATTCTACTCTGGTCGCTAACATTTTAGAAAATGTGTATAGCTATGACTCTGAGCGTCCTGAATCCATGCTCCACAGCATTAAAAGAGGACTGCGCCAATGGGCACGACAATATCCTGAGGGGCTAAGAGTATTACGGCGCAGTTCTAACAAAGAACCGATTGGTTTTGCTGCACTTTTGCCAGCTCATCCTGATTCAGAAGAGAAATTTGATCTCTCGCCCAGCCGCAGTTTGCACTTAAGTCGCTTAGATGTCAGAGAAGAAGATCCGATCAAAATTGCCACTAAAGGTGATCCTGACTGTTACACCGTCTTTGTGCGCAGCTGGCAAATTCAATTCAATGTTTGGACCTATGAGAATGCCTGTGAGTTTATCAAGGATTCTCAGATGACCTTGCGTAACATGCGAGACAACTTTCCGAATCTCAGCGACCTTTACACTATTGCGATTCATCCTCTCTCTGAAGACTTTGCACTCACCCTCGGGTTTCGTATGACCAAAGCCGATCCGGATTCTTCACTGCGCTGGTTGTACATGCCTCTGGATCGATTTCTGGAGTTAGATTACGAGGACTTATTGTTAAATTTTGATTATAGCCATCGCTATGGTTAAGTCAGTTCCCTGCTTGAGGTGCGGTTTTTAAGGTGGGTTACCACACATCCCAATCTAGAAAACCCCCTTTAAAATAAAGCGGTTCTTATGTAACAAGGCATCCATGAGCCGATCGAATTCACAACCGCCTCGTCCCGTATTGTCCTCACACCCTAAGTCACAAAAAACGACAGGTAAGTTAAAAACGTTTCGTCCTTTGCCTTACCACATAGCCCTTAGTCAAGCAGCACGATTAGAGGCATGGACTCAGGAAGTCGAAGATATTGGGCTGCCCATGGAAGCGGCGGATAGCAGTGATTTTGATCCCAGGTTGATGGAGCGAACAATATAATGGTTCGCCAATCTTAAAGGGTTGGGTTATTGCAGGTATTAGGTAATAGGCAGCGGTCGTTGCAAGTATGACAGTGGTTTTGTTGAAAACCTTGTCTATCTAATAGTGGCCTCTTGCCACATAATTGCGTGCGATATGCAAAAAAGCCCCTAACACAGAGGTTAGAGGCTAAGGTGTTAGCGACTGTTAGAGCAAGGCTAGATTTCCCGGCCTCACAGTCTAAAGTCTTGTTGTTAAGACTCAGTACGGAGCTTTTCTAGAACACTTTGATCTTCCATAGTGGTGGCATCACCCACGAGTTCTTCACCGCTAGCTAAGTTGCGGAGGAAACGACGAATAATTTTGCCAGAGCGGGTCTTGGGTAGACCTTCTGCAAAGCGAATTTCGCCGGGGCGTGCGATCGCACCAATTTCCTTCACCACATGCTGCTTCAGCTCGGCTTTAAGCTCATCGCTAGCGCTGTGGGTCCCTTCTAAAATCACAAAGGCAAATACATCTTCACCCTTGAGTTCATCCTTACGACCAACCACAGCCGCTTCAGCTACAGCGGGGTGAGACACTAGTGCCGACTCAATTTCCATGGTGCCCAGGCGGTGACCCGACACATTGAGCACGTCGTCGGTACGGCCCATAATCCAGAAATAACCGTCTTCATCTTTACGGGCACCGTCACCGGCAAAGTATACGTACTTTCCATCCTTAGGTGGAATGTGCTCCCAGTAGGTACGACGGAACCGAGCGTCATCGCCGTAGACGGTACGCATCATGCTGGGCCAGGGATGCTTGACCACCAGGTACCCGCCTTCATTCGCGCCGACCGGGTTGCCCTCCGCATCGACGATGTCGGCCAGGATGCCGGGGAATGGTTTGGTCGCTGAGCCAGGTTTGGTTGCGATCGCGCCGGGCAACGGCGTAATCATAAAGCCGCCAGTTTCTGTCTGCCACCAAGTATCAATAATCGGGCATTTCTCACCACCAATCACCTTGTGATACCACATCCACGCTTCTGGGTTGATGGGCTCACCGACGGTGCCTAAAATCCTTAAGGACGATAGGTCACGGGCATTGGGGTGCTGATCGCCCATTTTTAGAAAGGCACGGATGGCGGTGGGGGCAGTGTAGAAAATCGTCACCTTATACTTCTGCACCACATCCCAGAAACACCCTGGGTTAGATGGCCGGGGTGCGCCCTCACTATTCCACAAATGGAAAACGGAATATGGGCGCGGAAGGATCCATTGACGGACAGAACTCCCGAATTTCTATGCTGATGGATGAGGGTTTTGGCATCTTTGTGGT
>JAHQVZ010000024.1 GCA_019634055.1 Leptolyngbyaceae cyanobacterium MAG.088 | reverse complement strand
TGGACCTGGGCCAACAAATTCTCAGGGGCAGTATCTAACTGACTCAGAACAGTCACTCCTGATACCGGACTAGACAGGTCTGCCGCGTAAGTACCGTTGACAAATACCAGGGTCCCAGCAACATCGCTCAGGCTAACTTCTGTCAGTAGGCCCTTAGCCTGTTCTAAAACTGCCCCCATGGGTGCAGCAGGTACCTGAAAATCTATTGCTAATAGGGATGAGAGATCGGTAAATCGCCACTCTTCATCTCGGTTAGACGGAAATGTCCGCTCCTGAACCAAGGCGCGGGCAGATGACCGTAAAGTATCCAGCGATAAGGGCGATTGACTCGCCGCCTGGGTGGCCTGTTCTAACAGAGCGTTGAGGTAGCGATCTCGCTGAGTGACAGCGGTAGATGCAGTACTCATGACGCCACCGCCTGTTCTTCTAACAGCCACTCATAGCCTTTTGCCTCAAGAGCCAGGGCCAACTCTCGACCGCCGGTCTTAATAATATGACCACCACACATCACATGGACATAGTCCGGCACAATGTAGTTAAGCAATCGCTGATAGTGGGTGATCACCAGATTGGCACTATCCGGTCTCGCCAGGTGATTCACCCCTTCTGCCACGGTTTTAAGAGCATCGATATCCAAGCCAGAATCAGTTTCATCCAAAATGGCCAGGGTGGGCTCCAAAAGCGCCATCTGCAAAATCTCGTTACGCTTCTTCTCACCACCAGAAAACCCTTCATTGACACTGCGGTCAAGGAAGCTCACATCCATTTTTACGATGTCAGTTTTCTCTTCAATCAGATCGTCAAAATCAAACACATCAATTTCGTCTTCTCCACGGGCCTTGCGGTGGGAGTTATAGGCCACCCGCAAAAACTCACGGTTGCTCACCCCAGGAATCTCCAGGGGATACTGAAAGGCCAGGAAGATACCGGCCGTTGCCCGCTCGTGGGGCTCTAGCTCAGAAATATCTTGCCCCTTAAACTCAATGGTGCCGCTGGTAACTTCATAATCAGGATGGCCCGCCAGCACTTTAGAAAAGGTGCTCTTACCTGAGCCATTTAGACCCATAACGGCATGGATTTCACCAGTCTTTATTTCTAGATTGAGACCCTTTAGAATCTCGATACCATCTACGCTGACACGCAGATCTTTAACAGAGAGAATAGTTTTTGCGTCTGGAGTAATCATTTAAGGATGGAACAAAAGATAGCCTAGATTGCTGTAAAACGTTAGCCAACAGAATTTTCAAGTTTTAGAGCCAGCAGCTTATCAGCTTCAGCTGCAAACTCCATGGGCAACTTATTAAACACATCGCGGCAGAACCCGCTGATCAGCATGGACACTGCATCTTCAGGGGAAATACCTCGCTGGGCAAAATAGAATAGCTGGTCTTCACCAATTTTGGAGGTGGATGCTTCATGTTCCACCTGACCTGTATTGTTCTGCACTTGAATATAGGGAAAGGTGTTGGCGTTGGAAGTGTCGCCAATGAGCATGGAATCACACTGGGAATAATTTCGAGAATTCTCCGCCTTGGGGCCAATTTTTACCAGACCACGATAGCTATTCTTGGAATTACCCGCCGAAATACCTTTAGAAATGATTGTACTGCGGGTATTTTTACCCACATGAATCATCTTGGTGCCAGTATCGGCCTGCTGCATGTTGTTAGTTAGGGCAACCGAGTAAAACTCCCCTACGGAATTGTCCCCCACCAGCACACAGCTAGGATATTTCCAGGTAATGGCCGACCCCGTTTCTACCTGGGTCCAGGAAATTTTAGAGTTTTTCCCTGAGCACAGTCCCCGCTTGGTGACAAAGTTATAGATACCGCCTTTGCCGTCTTTATCGCCTGCAAACCAGTTTTGTACGGTGGAGTAATTAATTTTGGCATCGTCCAACGTCACCAACTCAACCACAGCGGCATGGAGCTGATTACTGTCGTACATAGGTGCAGTACAGCCCTCCAGGTACGTAACTGAGCTACCTTTATCGGCAATTACTAATGTGCGCTCAAACTGCCCCGAGTCCCCGTTGTTAATCCGGAAGTAGGTGGACAAATCCATCGGACACTGGGTGTTCTCAGGGATATAGACGAAGGAACCATCGCTAAAAACAGCTGAATTAAGCGCCGTAAAGTAGTTGTCTGCCGATGGCACAACCGTCCCCAAATACTTTTTGATCAGCTCCGGATGGTCTTGGACAGCCTCTGAAATGGAACAAAAAATAATGCCTTGCTCTGCCAATTCTTCCTTAAATGTCGTAGCAATGGACACGCTATCAAAAACAGCATCAACCGCTACGTTGGTTAAACGTTTTTGTTCGGATAGGGGTAACCCCAGCTTCTCAAATGTGGCTAAAATTTCTGGATCTACCTCATCCAGGCTTTTCAACTTTTCACTTTGCTTAGGCGCTGAATAGTAGATGATGTCTTGATAGTTGATAGGCTCATAGTTGACATTGGGCCATGTAGGCTCCGCCATCTTTAACCACTGTCGATATGCTTTGAGCCTAAAATCCAGCATAAAGCCTGGCTCATTCTTTTTCTCAGAAATCAGACGAATAATATCTTCGCTCAACCCACGCGGGATGACATCTGATTCTACATCAGTGACAAATCCGTACTTATAGGGCTGACTAACAACGGATTGAACGCTAGTACTCATGATTTAACCGAGAAGGCTGGGATGGGTAAGGAGTGAAAATTAGCTGATCTAACGTAATCTAGTGAAGCGCTAAAGCTAAAAGGCTGGAATCAGTGCTTGATAAAGAGCAAGATTTTAGGTGTAACGCTTGATGTCTTTTGACTCTAACAGCCCAAAAACATGGGCTGTTGCACACCATTCTTTACTAGCCTGACCTAAACCTTAGCCTGGATGATCCACTAGTACTTATTGGTCTCTGTACGGATACGATCAAAGGAAATTTCCTGATCTTTACCAGCAAATGCATTATCTTCCGTCAAGAAAAGCATGCAGTGGCATTCTCTACGCTCCTGCATAGGAACACAGGGGCAGTTCCAATAGGTGCTCTTGACCTCAGCTTCCTTATCTTCGTAATGGCGACAGGGACATAGGGGAGAGCCAAAGTCGTCCTTGTGCTTTGCCAAACCCTCAAGCACTACCGAAGTCACACCGAGGTCAGCACAAAAATAAGTACCGGTGCGTTTGGCATAGCTTTGGGCAAAATTCCGCATCAGCTCAAGGCTTTTGTCTGTGGCCTGCGTGGGCTTGCTTATGCTCATGGGTGAATGGGGGTGCTGAGACAACCAGATGATTCTATAATTAAACAACACACATGTTGCTTAACTCTTTAAGAGTATATCGAGCGAGTAGACTTTAGCAACATAAATGTTGCTAAAGTAGATGCCGTTAGGTTTTACTGAATTACATCCACGTTAAAATCTTTGGTTTCTCTAGGGAATACTATTGCTTTGGGCGTAGATAAGGTTTATTACAGTCTGTGATATTGCGATCGCAACTTCAAGGCCGATGACGTCAGTGCAGCAGCCATCCACAAAAGACGATATTCTTCAGTTTTTATTGAAAGCGGGTCAGGCTACCGCTCAGACTCTGGCTGACAATTTGAGAGTCAGCCCCCAGGCAATTCGCCGTCATCTCAAAGATTTACAAGCTGAGGGGTTGGTAGAGCATCAGGCCATGCAATCAGGCATGGGCCGTCCCAACTATATTTATCAACTTAGCTCTAAAGGCCGAGGTCAATTTCCGTCTCAGTACGATCAGTTTGCTGTCTCGCTGCTAGATACTATCGCCGAAAATTTAGGGGCAGAGCAAGTAGGGGCTCTTCTACGTCACCAATGGCAGCGTAAAGCCCAGCACTACTACCAAATCCTGGGAAATGGTTCCTTGTCTGAGCGCATACAGCAGTTGGTGCAGCTGCGCCAGGCTGAAGGGTATATGGCCGAGCTACATAACGGCGAAGACAAAGATACTTACATCGTTACTGAATATAACTGTGCTATTTCTCAAGTAGCAGAATCTTACCCAGCTGTTTGCGGTCACGAACTAGCCATGTTTGCTGTAGCCCTACCCGATTGCCAGGTAGAGCGCACCCATTGGTTAGTCAGGGGTGAAAATCTGTGTGGTTATCGAATTCGAAAAAATAATGTTTGACCAAACCCTCCAGTTTTTGACATCGGCAGAATCCGCCGATGTCGATAAAGCCTTATTGACCACACCGGAAAAATTCCTAACCCGACTAACCCTGTCAACCGCCAAGTTGTTAGCGTTTATTGCTAGCGATTTAGATACGTCTGTAGATAAACTGACCACCGCCCAGATAATCGCCTGGTTTGAGGCCGACTCAAAGCGCAAGCAAGAAAAAGGCATAAATGCTTCTGTTCTGAAATGGGATGCTAAAAATCTAGAAGATTTGACATCAGACCAATAGCGTCACCAACTTAATTTTGAAAAGTTTTTCGGGAACCGTCCTTAAAGAAGGACAGTCTTGTAAATACGTAAGACAGATAATTCAAAGTAGTCATGTAGGTAGTCCCAATTAAATCCCGTTAAATATCAGCTATTGCCACCGCTTTTATAGAAGTACGTTCGCTTTCCCAATTAACCACCATAGAGTTTCCTAAAATAAATTAAACTGCCTATTTAAATTTTATAAAAGATTGAACTGGTCTACTAGTTATCACTATTAAAAAAAACATCTTGAAAAAACATTCATAGCAATATGAATGTCTTGTATTGAGACAAATTTTCAACAGTCCGGTAACGCTGTTATCCACTCTCCTCCACAAACACTTTTTGCTGTTTAAAGAGGGATTGAATAACACCTACTTTAAGTTGTCTGTCCTATAGAAATATTTTGGAATTTAAGCAAGCATGATGCTATTTGCTCGAAGCCCCCGTTCTGCAAATCACCTTTATCTAGAAGCGCGTTCGTTATGGACCAAAGTTGTTAACCTCAACATTTATGACAGTGAAGATATGCTTGCGTCAGTAGCAAGACTACTGCAACAAGCCAGACAACAAAACCCTCGCCATATTCCATCGTTGGTTTTGTTGAGTGATGTATTAATGGCGCTTGGTGCCGATGGCAAAGCACTAGAAGTTGTTGACTCGCTGATCGCTCTACAGCCAGACAACCAAACCCATACTAAAAAACAAATTCTTCTTCATCAGCTTCAGGCAAGTCCCACCGATGATAACCGTGAAGCTGTACGTGATTTTGTTGAAGCGCGATGGACTCAAACTAATGATTGGTAACGCAGTAATCTTGGTAACGCAGCAATCACCTTATTCATGAATATTGCCATTAGGCATAATCGTACCCGTTAGCCTGGCGGCTGTTAGTTTGACCATTACTTTATTGCCATAGCCGATAATGGCTCCGCTCAGGTCTGCACCACTCAGATCTGAGCCACTCAGGTCTGCACCAATCAAGTTTGCTTCCCTCAGATTGGCATGGCTAAGGTTAGCCTGCAGTAAGTTAGCGCGGAAAAGTTTTGCCTTATGTAAATTTGCCTGGTTAAGGTTGACCTTATGCAAAAAAGCATCACTCAGGTCCGCTTCCTCTAAATTAGCTTTGCTCAAGTTTCTACCTGAGAAGTCTTTTTCCTTTAGATTAGCTCCCTTAAAATCAGCGCCTTCTAAATCGGTATCTGGCTTCCTACGGACTGGCGAAGTCGGAGGAGGTGAGTAGATCGGAGGTGCTTGATAAATGTAGTCTGCGTAGTCACTAGTGCGCTGATAGGCAGGGTTGTAGGACGAGCTGTATCCATTGCCTCGACCATTGGCACTTTTAGCGGCAGAACCATTATTAGCGCCCCCTTTGTCTGGGGTCTTTTTAGCAGTAGCTCCACCCGCCTTCTCACGGGTTACACCATAGCCATTAGATGAGCCAGAATCAGTAGCCGATTGTTTAGGTGCCGTAGAACCGTTGGTCGCTGCAGCCCCATTCGTAGCAGAACCAGACCGATAGCTGCTGTTTGCCGAACTGTAGTCGCTCGTGGTTCGGCTGCCATTTTGGGCAGATGGTCCACCGTTTCTTGAACCATTACTTGATGCACCATAGCTACTGTTACCAGCCGCTGAAGCACCATGGGTCGACCCATTACCGCTGGTAGCACTGTAGTAATTGGGACTGGTATATCGACTTTGACTACTTTGACTA
>JAHQVZ010000199.1 GCA_019634055.1 Leptolyngbyaceae cyanobacterium MAG.088 | reverse complement strand
TGTTAGCTTCAGGGTCACGCTATTCAAATAGCGGCCCTGGTAGGACACAAATAATGCCAATGTCAGTGCAATCGCCACCATGGCCGCCATTAACTGCATTAGAACTACCGTCACCTCTACCGGAAAGGGGGGCGTTACTTTTTGGATGGCCATGTCAAATTGGCCCACAGCAACGATCAGGATGCTGACGCCAAAGAACCCCAGAATAGCGGCCAAAATCATGGCTCCGCCAGCTTCCCCTCGTCCATGTCCCCATATTTCTCGACCTAAGGGTCGATGGGGGGAGGCTACAGCCGTCAAGCTAATCGCTGTGCTAAAAATATCAATCAGCGTATGGAGTGATTCTGCCAACAGACATACTGATTGACTTACCCAACCAGCCGTCACTTCAATTGTCAAAATCACCAAGTTAGTCCAGAGCATCATCAGCAACAGGCGATAGCATGTTTGCCGTTGTTGCCCAGCATCTATGACCATGGATTACCTGACGCCTATGCTATCTGAAGGATGAGGCAAGCACAGCTAGGGATCCATTTCTAGCAAAAATCAAAAAAAGTTTAAAACAGAAAGGGTACCGACGACTGGCCGTGTTTCGTCTCGGTACCCTTACTGGTTCGCTCCTCACACACATTTATAACTTTAGGGCATATTGCGGAATTTGTCATCCCCCGCACTAGATTTTTGTACCCTGTGAAAAATTTGTCATTTCCTACGCTACATCTTTGTATGCTGCTGTCGCAGTTTGCTGCATACTCCGTAACTCAGGAGCTTTAGCCATCAGCATTGCGTTAGCTCGATGGGGCAAGCGATCAGCTAAAACTGATCGGCTATCGGGTAGCCCAACGTCCTAGTTAGCACCTGTTGCAGCACGATTCGAGTGGATTCTAACCAAGGAATAACTATGCCTATTTCTTGAGATGCCCCGAGCCTGCCGATACATTTTTGTAATGCCATAACTAACGCCCTGGCTTGCCTCAAAAGTTGAGGTGGTTTGCTCTGCCCCCAACTATCACAAATATCTAATAAGCAATGAATAAGATGTTGTACGGGGCCGCCCGGCATCTGAAATGCTGCTGTAGGCGATTGTTCTATCAGAGGTGCCCTATTGCTTGGATAATAGCGCTGCCATCGGCAACACAACTCATATCCAGACTGTAGTTGCCATAATTGTTCAGGCTCAATTGGCCAGGGTGGGGGCTTGGCTGTTGCAGAGGGTGTCCACTGTTGGAGCTGTTGCTGCCATTGCCCTATACCTTGTTGAGAGACCACAAATTCTAGCCAATCATTATTTTCCCGAATAGCTGACCAAACAGGCTCGGGGGTTTGATCTTGCAATACTGAAACCAGCATGTCTGCAATCTCATGGCCAGAGCACTGCCAGTTGGGTTTTAACGTCCGTGGAATTGCAGAAATGTATGTAACCGTTCCGTTACAGTTAACTTTTTTTAAGGGAATATTCTGATGACAAATCTGTGTGGTTTTACCGATGCTTAATAAAACTGTTGAATATCTAAGCGGAGTATGAAGGTTTGATTTAGCTGACGCTTGATTAATTTGATTAAGCACTTCAATCGAAGAAGCTAAATTTAATTGTAATGTCCGTTTTAACGAAAACCATGTCATATTTATTATTAGCTAGCTAGAAGGACGGGACAGCCTTTGTTCAGACCTTTCTGAGCTTTGCCGAAGATTAGACATCGAATTTCAGTTCTTTACTTCAAAAAAAGCTGAAGTAAGTATAAAGAAATTAATTCCGGGATGCCATCTAGAACGGTCGTTTGTATTAATGTACTTGGCAAGTTTGTTGCGTATACTGATCGTGGTTTCACGGTTGACACGTATAGTGGCTCGTTAGTTATTGACATAGGACCTTTAAATATTTCCTTTTAATTTTCATACATGATTGCTTTCAGGGCGTATCGATAACTGGAGTTTTCTTAAATCGAAAGCTTTCCAGGTTGTTTGTTTTGTCTACAAACTCTATGGCTTGACACTAGGTAAATGACACTATCTGAATTATCGACAACTTCCAGCACCCTTCCCATGTCCTCAGCTCTTCCATCAGATGACGCTCGGCCATTTCATGTATGGCAACGTATTCTGGATTGGGCCCAAGAGCATTATCGATGCCGTACCTTTGGTAAAGATGAGCGCATTCCCACCAGACCGGGATTGCTTTATCTGGTTCAGCATGGGGCTGTACGTTTAGTTGGGAGTGCTCAAGTTAGCGCTACCCTTAAGCAACAAAAGAGTTCGTCTGCGCGGGTTCCTTTGGTTGCTGCTGAAGAGGCATTTCTAGGGTTTGTAGGTGCTGGTCAACCGTTTGAGATTGTGGCACAGACTCCCTTTACCCTACAGAGCTTTTCTCACGTCGATCAAACTACAATTGTTTGGCTCTATTGGAACGATCTAGAAACATGGCCGCACTTTCGGCGTGAAGTGTTAGATGCATTTCGACGTCAGCATCAACGCAAACTTCTATGGCTAAGTACTTTGGGGCAACGTCGTACGATTGATCGGTTGTTAGGTTTTCTGACACTGCTGGTGGATGAGTATGGTGAACCTTGTGAAAATGGTTACTATCTACCCCTGCCTCTAACCCATGCTCAAATAGGGAGTGCTATTGGCTCAACTCGTGTCACTGTAACGCGACTGATGGGTAAGTTACGGCAGCGTGGCCTGATTCAGAGTCATGGTGAAAACCTTATCAGTATTCCATTTGGTGCCAGCTTAGAAAAGCAGGGCTAAGTTGCAAGGGGCACCTAGGCATCCATATATCCATAACAGATATCAAAAAGTAGCCGCGTTGCTTGAGACACTGCTACTTTTTGATATCTATGGGTTTCGAATGGTTTGAAATATTCTTTGGCTTACTGAAGTTTGGCAAACCCTGCTTTTCCTAAAGCGTTTTGGCCTTCTTGGGATAAGATCAGCTCCGCATAAGCCTGGCCAATGGGGATATCAGCATTAGCAACAATATAGATGGGACGTGTTAAGGGGTAAGTCCTGGACTGGAATGCTTGTAGGTTGGGTTGATTGCGAGGATTGGGACACTGCTGTAAATCAATATAAGGCGGCTGATACGGGGGCTGTTGATCTACAGAAATTGGTTTGACTGTACATTGGCCAACGACTTCTGGCGCTGACGCAAAATAAATGGAGCCTGGTGTCTCGGCAGTTAGGCGGAGTGCTTCGGTTGTGTTTTTACTGCGGTGTACATTGGTGGCTAATGCTTCGCCGTTTAACACGGCTTGGCTAAAAAAGATAACGGTACCCCCCACATCGTCACGGGAAATGGGGAAAATCGGTAAGTCTGGACCACCCAGTTGCTGCCAGTTATTTGTGCGTCCGGTGTAAATGTTTCTAAGGTCTGCCTGGCTTAGATTATCAATCGTTAACTCTGGGTGGATGACGATGGCCACTCCTTCGATCGCTACAGGAATTTCCAGTAGGGTAATCCCTGCCTGCTGTGCTTGCTGTTCTTCTGATGGTTTTAAGGGCCGTGATGTTTGGGCAAAATCAAGTTCGCCATTAATCAGCATTTGAATGCCTGCAGATGACCCGGGTGGTTGATTGGTTGGTGCTTTGTAGTTGAGCTGCAGGCTTGGAATGACCTGCTGTAGCTGAGGATCAATGACGCCTCGAATGGGTGCCCAGGTCGTACTCCCTCCATATGCAAACTGTCCTGTCGGTACATCCACATCAGAAAACGAATTTAGGGATGAGCGATCAATGCGCACTCCTTCAGCCGTGAATTCAGTGGGGCCAAGTGATTGTCTTGCTTTTATTAGCAAAGTGCCAACGGTGACAGCCGCTACCATGGCGATGGCTCCTCCGAATAGCCATAGGCCAAATCGCCTTTTTTTCGGTTGTTGAATTGAGAGGGACTTTGGGGATGGTTTTGTCAGCGGTTGAGGCGGAGATGTGTTGATAGTAGAAGCAGTCTGAGCGGGCGATGTAGGGGATGTTTTTAGGGGCGGCGTTGCAGGTAGAGGTGCAGGGGGGGAAGACTGAACGTTGCCTGCACCGGGCATCAGTGCATCTAATGCTATCTGAGCGCTACTGTATCGGTCTTGGGGGCTGGCGTTGAGTAGTTTATTTAATACAAGGGCTAATTTTTTGTCTTGTAGCGTGATGTGATTTTGCCAGAGCCAGCGGTTACTATAGCTGTCGAATAGCTCCGTGGTTTCTTTGCCGGTGAGTAAAACAAGACAGGTAACGGCTAACGAATAGAGATCTGAGGCAGGAAACACCTGACCGCCTGTTACCTGTTCTGGAGGCGCATAGCCTGTGGTGTAAATACCGGTTGATTTACTGGGGGACGCCGCACCCGTAACCTGTTTTACGGCTCCAAAATCCAGTAAAAATAGCCGATTATCAACCGTTTTCATAATATTGGACGGTTTTATATCGCGGTGAATGGCTCCGTTACTGTGGACAAAATCGAGCACCTTCAGGATTGAGACCAAAATTGCTTTGATAGCGCCTTCGGGCAGAGTGCCTCGTCGTTCTAATATTTGTTCTAGGTCTTCCCCATCAATAAATTCTTGAACTAGATAAAAATATTTTTCATCTTGGCCCGATGTAGGGGATTTCACCACGATAGGGAAATAGGCGTATAAATCGGGTATTTGTGGATGTTGATTGCCGAGGCGCTCTAGCACTTCAGCTTCACGGGCAAACAGCTGTTGGGCAATTTTTAATTGTTGCTGGTTAAGCTGAGCTGAGGGTTGAAATAATTTGACAACGCAGGGTCTGAGGCCTGGGGTATCGCGATCGCACGCATAATAAGCTGCCCCAAACCCCCCCTGTCCCAGAAGCCGCTCTGGCAAATAGCGTCCTCTTAAAATCAGCGGCATTCCACAGTTAGTGCAAAACAGCTGAGAGGTGGTTTGAATTGAGTCTTTCAGTTTGGGATGTAAATTAACTGGCCGAGAACATCCAGGGCGAGTGCAGTGTAATTGCATGGAGCAGCAACGTGACGACACATTAAAGTGGCAATGCTCAAACGACAATGCTCAAGAATAAACTGGCAGTGCCTAAAAAATCTATCTATAGCTTAACTGCTCTCTTCCACAGGGTTTTGAGCAATGGGCTTGCCACTCATGGGCTTGCCGTTAGTAGCTGCCTTAGTGGAAGTGGCCTGAGTCCCCCCATTCTTTTTGCGCTCTGGCCGTTGGTCAAAGTCAATCTCCCGATTTGTAAACTGGGGCAAAATTTCTTTAGTAAATGCTCCTGCTGCCGTTGAACGATAGCGATTGGGATTAAAAATAACCGATAAGGTGCGTTTGACCACGACCGAATCGATTTTGGCTCGATGTAAAACCCCCATCTGTAATTCTTTCTCAATGGCCGAGATAGAGACAAAAGCAACCCCTAAACCAGATTGGACGGCGTTTTTAATCGCTTCAATAGAGTTTAGCTCCATTTCAATGCGTAATCGTCGGGTTTCAATGCCACAGCGGGTGAGAACCTGGTCGATCACCTTACGAATCGTGGACTGAGAATCAAGGGAAATAAACTTAAGCTTATAAAGGTCTTCTCGCTGAATAGCCTGGCTACTCGCTAGCGGATGGAACACAGGCATAATTAAGGCCAGTTCATCCTCAGCGTAAGGAATAATTTCTAACGAATCCTGGAGTTCTGGCGGTACTTCTCCACCAATAATGGCTAAGTCAATTTGTCCATTACCAACACTCCAGGACGTGCGACGGGTGGAATGAACATGGAGTTGCACTGCAACATCAGGGTAACGCTGACGAAATAGACCAATCATCCTGGGTAGCAAGTAGGTGCCAGTCGTTTGACTAGCTCCCACAATCAAAGTACCGCCCTGGAGCTTTTGCAGGTCCTCAATGGCCCGACAGGTTTCTTGACAGAGACTAAGGATGCGATCACCATATTCCAATAACAGGTAACCAGCTTCTGTTAGCTGAGCTCGTCTCCCCCCTCGATCGAACAGCGGCACATCCAACTGGCGCTCTAAATTTTGTACCTGTAGGCTAACGGCGGGCTGAGATACGTACAAGCTATCGGCAGCTCGCTTAAAACTACCCTCTGCCGCAATCGCTTTTAGAATGCGCAGTTGATCTAACGTAAACGGGAGGTCAGACATAACAGTTAGGGTATCAACGCCGGTATTTCAAACAAAATCCGTGGCACGATCGTCAATAGGGGGCTCTAGCACAAAACATTTTTGTATTTGTAACAAATGTAGCTACCCTGTTACTGCTTAACCATGTGCTAGCACGTTAGAGTCTACAGGATGCGTAGATCATTCCTTCCTTATGAGGGGAGAATAACTCAAAACGTTAACTAACGTATTTGTTTGTGAGGAAATGTTTAAAAGCTTTTCTGTAAACTGCTCTTTTTATTGATTGCGTTTACTCAAATTCTAGCCGTTCTGGTTTTGCTGATATGCAGTGCCAATTGATTCAAAATTTCCTGAATTTGCCCGGTATTATTGGATTTAGCCTGATATCCCTGAATGGTGCCAGTCAGCCCTATAGTGTTGGTTTTTCTCAAGGTAATAGTCCCGATCAGTATCCCCAACTTGTGCAGGGTATTCAGCAAATTATTAAGACAACACCTGCCTCTTTTGAGTTTTGTTCATTTCAGTTTGGGCCATATCAGGTGGAGTTGCATAAGGCAGAAAATGGTGCAGTTTTGATTGTTTTTAGTGAAGGTTCGCTGCCCAGCCATTATTCAAAGTCGATCAGTGAGTTGATGCAGTTTATAAAAGTTGACTATGCAGCCTTGATTGAAAGCATACGCTCCATTAAGTCTATGAACTTAGGGCAGGAGGCCACCGTTTCACTAGAGCTGCAAACCGCTAACGTAGACGATGTTGTGGCGGCCATGAATAGTCTTAGCCAGATAACCAGTCGATATTTAGGTCCGCAGCTGGTAGCTAACCATTGGCGTACGAATCGATCACAAGATATGGATGGGATAGATAAATTTCGGATCTCTGTAGATGGCGTTATCAGTGTGACGGACATGGGCCAACAGCTTTCTGCGGAACAACTGGTCGCAATTCGACTGTGGACTAAACGGTTTCATCAGCGATGTACCCGTATTATTCGAGACTATGACGCATTAGTTGAACAGGCTCTGCTCGAACAGCACTGGCAACTGTTATTTGGGAGATAGCGTTGATGGTGAAAACAGTTCGCTTAGAGCCGATCGCTCAGGAAAGTGCCGTTGAAACTAATGGCAATCTGTTGTCAGTGTTATTACATCAAGAACTATCGGTTTTAAAAGAGTGTGGTGGGCGCGGCATGTGCGCTACCTGTCATATTTATGTGAATGATGGGATGAAGGCACTGACTCCTATTAGTAGACGTGAGCAGCGTACCCTGGCAATCATCACGTCCTGCCGGGCAAATTCTCGCCTGGCTTGTCAGGCAAGAGTTAAAGGCAATGGTGTGGTATTGGAGTTACCACCAGGTATGTATGTCAATTCAATCAAGGATATAGAATCCATTATTGGTCGACGAGCAGAGCAGGACCTGTTGCATCCTTTAACAGGGGCGGTATTGGTTGAACAGGGGAAGTTAATTACTCGGTCGATGTTACGCAAGCTTGAAAATAGCGCCGACCTTAACCTGAATGACTACTTTAAATACAGTACATAGGTAAATGCAGTCCATAGCGATCGCACTAAGTTTAAAGTTTTGATTAGGACAGCGATTGTGCTGGCTGGTGAGTCATGATTGTGCTGGCTATGACCCGCGCAGTATTTACGATTCACTACGCACTACCTGGGCAGACTTGAACCATTGCTTTAACCATTGATAGTTACAATTCAACGGTTCAAAATCTTTTCGACGAATACAATCTAACTTTTTTATTAAAATATTCGGTATATTATTGAGCTTGCTGTTGAAACATCACCCACTAGTATGGGTTCAATTAGGGTGATGTAGGACTACATAAGGCTTGATGTGGCTGGTCGTATTTTTGAATATTGATGGCTGTCGATAAATTTAGGAACCTCAACCCTCGTCAACAACAAGTGATGCGAGCAACTGTGCGTCACTATGTATCGACAGCGGAACCGGTAGGGTCAAAGGCGTTGCTGGAGGCTTACGATCTAAATGTAAGTGCGGCAACGATTCGCAATGTAATGGGGGCACTGGAGCGATCGGGTTTTTTATATCAGCCCCATACTTCGGCGGGGCGGGTGCCGTCTGATTCTGGCTATCGCCTTTATGTAGATGAGCTAATTAAGCCATCCAGGCCTACGGCCCAGCGAATCGATCGATTGCTGACTCAACAGCTTAACTGTCAGGGATGGAGCATTGAGGCACTGCTCCAGGAGGCTGCGCAAATTTTGGCACATCTAAGTGGCTATGTGGCTTTAGTGACTATGCCCAGGCTAGAAAATATGATGGTCAAACATTTGCAGTTAGTGCAGATGTCGGCTGATCAGGTGCTTTTAGTTGTTGTTTTAGATAGCTATGGTACTGAGTCGATGCTTATCAGTTTGCCTAGGGGGACGACGGGGGCTGGCTCTGTGCAAGATGATGAGGTGCTGGATCGAGAATTACAAATTTTGTCTAATTTCTTGACGGCTCAGCTGTGTGGCAGGCATTTATCTGAAATATCTAGCTTGGACTGGGATGAGGTGGATACGGCGGCACATCATGTTGTGGCTCTTTGTCAGGCGATTAATGACTTGGCGCGTCGTAAGCGTCAGCCTCAGACTCACATTTTGGTAACGGGGGTTGCAGACGTGTTAAGTCAGCCAGAGTTTTCTGAGCAAAGTCAGCTACGAAATTTGGTGACCTTGCTGGCGGATGGTCGAGATCAGCTTTGGCCTTTGATCTGTGCAGACGATAGCTATCCGCTCAAAATTTGGATTGGTGAAGAAAACCCAGTGGAACGGATGCAAGGATGTGCGTTGATTTCGGCTACTTACAATCGTGACTCTATGCCGTTGGGCAGTGTGGGGGTGATGGGGCCGACACGGATGCTGTATGAGAATACAATTGCGGCGGTAGAAGCTACATCGAGTTATCTCTCAGAGATTATGTCGGGCTTAGATGCTAACCAGTAAGCTGCAATAATGCCGCTGATAAATCCAAAGAGGTGACTTTCCCAGGAAATGCCAGGCTGGGTGGGGAAAACGCCCCAGAACATGGCTCCGTAGGTGACTAGAACAAATAGGGAAAGTGCGATCGCAGCCATCGTCCGTTCGTAATATCCTCGGGCGACCAAAAATCCTAAATAGCCAAATATAAGACCGCTGGCTCCGATGTGTACAGAGCCTCCTCTGGCCAATAGCCAGGTGCCTGCACCGCCCAGGAAAGTAATAATAATGGTGGCTTTGAACCAGGTATCGATGGAGCGTAACATGACCCACCAGCTCAGGGTGAGCATGGGAACTGTATTGGCAATTAGATGATTAAACCCACCATGGAGTAAGGGGGCAAACAGAATTCCCCAGAGTCCATTCAGGGAACGGGGACGAATACCGTATCGATTGAGACGTCCTCCAAACACTAAAAAATCTATAATTTCAATAGACCACAGGGTAACCAAAACAATACCCAACAGCTGAAATCGGGCTGTAGCCGCAGATTTTAGTTCGGATAATAGAGGACGATTGGAGGACATATTTTGAGATGGCATGAGCTCAATATGTGGGCAGCCTTTGATACAGGGCTGATATATCAGCCGCTAATTCTAGGGTAAGCCAACTGCTATAAAGTTGCCTTCTTTCCGACGTCACGTTTGCATTTTGACCAATCCCCCTGCGTCATACCTGTTTATTTCACGTTTGCTCCCCCGCACCTCACTGATATAACGACGTGTTCATACCTGAACTGCTTGCAGTGCTTTCAATTTCGGCAGCCACTGGTCTTCGCCTGGCATTGCCTTTGTTGCTGATTGGTTTGTTGTCAGGCGACCAACTGTGGTCAACGGTACCTATTTTGGCGAATATTCCCCAAGTTTTGGTCGTTACCGTTTTAATGATTTGGTCGCTGTTGGAACTGACGATCTCTAAAGACCGGGTCAATCGTCGTTTCTTGCAAAGTGCGGAACTCTTTATGAGTCCCTTTGTTGGCACAATTGCTGGGCTTGCGATCGCACGTATCGTCAATGTTGATGACAGTCTGATGTTAGTGCTCCTGGCAGCGACTGGTGGCGTCCTTGCCTTCGTTATTCAAATGGTTCAAGTGGGTTGGCTATATCGGTTTCATAGCCCACCGATGTGGGTGATTTTTCTAGAAGATGCCCTATGCATTTGTCTGGCATTTTTTGCCTTTGACGCCCCTGAACAAGGTGGGCTGATTGCCTTATTTTTACTATGGCTTGCTATTCGTAGCTCGATAATCTGGCGACAGTGGCAGCAAAAAAGATAAAAAAAGGTAGGTGCGTTCCATAGAATGCCCCTACCTTTTTTACCCGCTAAATTTTTTACATCAATCCTGCAATGTGCAACGGTCCATGACCGCTGACCATTTCCAATAGCAACGCTAGGAATCCAACCATAGCAAGGCGACCATTCCACACTTCTGCAAATGGCGTCAGACCCCATGCAGACTTGTCTTGAGGGTAAATACGTACCTGCTTTTGCAGCTGAGCCGCGTCAGAGAATAATTTACGAGGAGATTCCAGCGCATTGACTACCATATTGCCCATGTCTTCGATAAAGACAGGATAGGTAT
>JAHQVZ010000198.1 GCA_019634055.1 Leptolyngbyaceae cyanobacterium MAG.088 | reverse complement strand
GTCAACTACCCATTGCCCGACGTTATCGGGGCTATTGCCCGACGTTATCGGGGCTATTGCCCGACGTTATCGGGGCTATTGCCCGACGTTATCGGGGACTTTATTTTTGTGCAGTCCCTTAAAGCTGTTGTACAAAATCATTGATTCGTTCCATTCCCCGCTCAATGGTAGCCATGTCAGTGGCATAGGAAACTCTAATGCCGCCATCAGCACCGAAGGCGATACCTGGAACAGCTGCGACATGTTTGTCATTGAGCAGTCGAGTACAAAAATCCAGGGAGTTTAAGCCGGTTTTGCTGATATTGATAAACACATAAAACGCTCCATTTGGTGTTATACAGCTAAGGCCGGGTATTGAATTGACCAGATTGACAATGGCTGTACGGCGTTTTGCAAATGCTTGACGCATGGTCTCGACACAATCTTGCGAGGATTCTAAGGCTGAGATTGCGCCATATTGGGCAAAGGTACATACATTCGAAGTACTCTGGCTCTGTAATGTGTTGGCTGCCTGAATTAGTTCCACTGGCCCAGCCAAATACCCTAGCCGCCAGCCGGTCATGGCATAGGCTTTAGCAAACCCATTGCTAACAATCGTGCGCTCAAACATGGCGTCACTAACTGCCCCCATGCTCAGGTGTTGAGCCCCATCGTATAAAATTTTCTCGTAAATTTCGTCGGCAATGACCCAAATATCATTGGCGATAACGACTGCGGCTAATGCCCTCACTTCATCGGGGCTGTAAACCATACCCGTTGGGTTCGAGGGAGAATTAAAGATAAGAAATTTGGTGTTTGGCGTAATTGCCTGCTGTAGCTGCTCAGGTGTAATTTTATAGCCGCTTTCTGGGGTGGTGGACATGACTACCGGAGTACCGCCAGCCAGCTTTACCATCTCTGGATAACTCACCCAGTAAGGGGCTGGAATTAATACCTCATCTCCACGTTCAATGGTGGTCATCATCAAGGCATAGAGGGAATGTTTGCCGCCATTGGTAACGATAATGTTCTCGCCTTTGTAAGGCAATTGATTATCGGTTTGTAATTTAGTTGCGATCGCATCTCTCAATCGAGGTTCCCCGGCCGCTGGTCCATAACGGGTTTTGCCACTATCAAGAGCTTGTTTGGTCGCTGTCCGAATATGCTCTGGAGTATCAAAATCAGGTTCGCCAGCGCTGAAGCTACAAACATCGAGGCCTTTAGCCTTCATGGCCTTAGCTTTGGCTGAAATTGCTAAGGTCATTGAAGGTGTTACTTGCTGCACCCTAGCAGCTAACTTGATACTCATTAGAACGCGGTTGGCCTCCAGCTCAAAACCCTATTCTGATTAGCTTAGATCGATTTGTAGTGGAGATTGCAAATCTTCATGATTTGCTTGAATCATGACCTATGCCTATATCCGTAAAAAAATCCATAAAAAAAACTCCCCCGGCGTTGCCAGAGGAGCCTGTGTTCTTGATCTGTGTGAAGGAAACGTGTGAGGAGAGTCTGTCACGGGCATAGCCCAGGAAAGATCCCAACGTAAGGAGCACAGCTCATACGGCAGACTGGCGGTAATTACTGTGATGTCGCTTTTCAGGAACTCCAATTTTTGGATTAGGTCCAATGATTGGATTGATTTAATCATCTCCTAGATAACGTTGTGTGGATGTGATTGTGTGGTCTAAAAATTGTGATATTCCAATCGTTTAGGGGTGATACCAATGAGATATTTAAGTGATATAAATGTGCTTAGATAGTGAGCGGAATCACTGAATGTCTAGCCCTATGAAAGGTGCGGCGATGTTATCTCTTTGGACCAAGCAGGCACGCAAACGTCACAGTATTTGTTTCTAGACCAATAACCAAATAGCTAGGCCCCAAAACGGAATAAACCGCAAAGCTCGAATCCGTTTTCCTACAGGAATAATGGCTCCCATTAGCCAGCTTTGAAAAATCCAAAACAATGCTACATCAACAGTGAACGCTAGAGTGACCCGATTATGGGTTATTTGCTCTCCTAAATCACCAAAGCGACTGAGTACACCACCTACTGCGGGTTGGCTAAAGCAAAACCATATAACTGCCAAACTACCAACGGTTAGACCCAAAGCGCCAAAACAGCGAGCAAGTAAGCCTTTACTGACGTCATAGCTTGATTCAGACGGTTGCTTTAGCCTGAGCGCCATGTAGGGCATTAAAAAAACATTTGTCAGAAACATTGCCAGTCCCCAGAGCATCGTTTTAGGTAGGTGCTGACTGCGCTCATCCATCATCATCAGGGGCAGAAACATAAAAATCCAGGCTTCTGCCAGGTTAAAAAATCCTTGAGCCGTAGGGTTTACCATGGGTGCTTGCATATAGCTAAAACCCAAAACATTTAATAATGGCAAAATAAAAAAGAAATTGAGAGATTCATTCAGAATTTCCCGGATCGTGTCTGGTTGGATCGCCCATACTGGTTCCCCTGGCAACCAACCAGGCGGTGACATCAGTAGCAGGCCAATATATAGGATGGTGGCTGCCCACAACACTATAAACAGGCCACTTTGGGTCTGTGTGGCTAATGGGGACGATTCAGGTGGTTCAGATGCAGGGAGGATAGATGAGTCTTTCATGGCTTAATAATCTTTTGACGGCCCCACCAATAACGTACTAGAGGAGTCACCCAGCGGATAATAGTAAATGCAGCTTTACCCGGCTTAAGGGGAGGCTCTACACAGTCACGGGCAAAGATGAGTTTGCCATTACTCTGGGCAAAGCGATAGAAGCTCACACCCCGCCCATTGGGAAAGGCAATGCCGCTAAGCTCCACATGCCAGGTTACACCCGCCGCTAAGTCATCTCCAGCAATATCATCAATGACAAACTTTAAATCGTTTGGAACTGACTGACATGACTCTGTAAACAACCCTTCTACGGATGATTTACCTATAAATGTGGCTGAGAAATTTAAGTCTTCATAACAGCACTCAGTATCGATCAGGGCAACTGCCTGGGCCACATCTCGATTGTTGATAGCTGTGTAGATAGCTTGAATCCTATCGGCGGCTTGACTCATGCTCAACTTGTTAACATTAGTTTTAGTACTTTGAAGCCAGGAAAGTATAATCTCTCCAAAAATCTTCCTGATACATTACTGTGATTGTTGTCACAACTATTAGTGATTGTTGTCAGGTTGTCTGTGCGTATTTGAAAGCCCTATGGTATTTGGGATTTAGCTCTCTAGGAAGAACTTTAATCTTCTTGAAGCTAGCCTGAAATCTTCTGAGTATTCTTACCTTTTTATATAAGAAGGTAAGTGTTTTTGCCATCATAGATTTAATCAGTAAGGATGAGCTTGTCACCGAATGTTCCCTCCTTTTAATCAAAACGATCGCAGACGACACGCTCGTCGCCATGCCAGGGTAGTGACTGATGTCGCAATCCCCTCTGCTGACCCCACCCCCGATCAGTTAATCAGTGCGGGGCTCATACTCGCAAGACAGCAGAGCCATCAAGACGCTCTGGACTATTTTGACAGAGCGCTTGTGCTCAGTCCTAACCATCTGGACGCGCTTAAAAATCGTGCGTTGACCTATGTTCACCTGGGCCAAACGCGCGAAGCGTTAGTTGATCTAGATCGGCTAATTGATCTAGACCCTAAAAATCTATGGGCCTACGCTAACCGAGCAATCATTTTTCGTGATTTGGGTCACTATGGGAATGCTGTTAGTGATTTTACTTACTTGGTTAAGCACGACCGACCTAAACGTTGGCAATGGTTAATTTCCCGTGGCTCCACATTTAAGCTCATGGGACAATATGAGGAAGCTCTACAAGATTTTAATCTTTCTCTAAAAAATAAGCCCGATAATCGTTGGGCCATTAGTGCTCGAGATGAAATGGTGCTTCAAGTGCGACATTATTCTTGATGCATTGTTGCTTCGTTGGCCAGTCTAGGTAAGCAGAGCCCTTGCTTCGCATCACTGTCTTGCTGATAATTGTGAGTTTTGAAGCTCCCTTGGGTTTGTAAAGTCAAGGTTTTAAGGAGTTACGTCGTATATTCAGCGTTAATCTTGACGTAGTTATAACTGAGATCACAGCCCCAGGCTTGTCCGATACCCTCTCCACTGCCGACTATGACCGCAATTTGCACTGGATGAGCCAGTGCTTCAGGGGCGATGGTTGGGCGTTCAATGGTTTGGATACCATCAGCCTCAACGAGATCGGTTGTTTGATTGGTGAGCGCGCTCAGATCTGAACATTGTTTGAGATAGGTATGGGCGGCTATGGGATCAAAATTTTGAGGTTGACCGTGCTTGAGCAGAGTAAACTCCCCCAACATAATTGTTAATTCTGTTTGATCTAAGCTAATGCCAGCTCGACCAGCGGCTCCTGCAATTCTTCCCCAATTGGGGTCTCGGCCAAAAATGGCTGACTTTACTAAGGAGGAACCGGCAATGGTGCGGGCAATTTTGCGGGCATCGCTATTGCTAGCGGCTCCTGAGACAGACACTTCTATTAAACAGGTGGCTCCTTCACCATCGCGAGCAATGCTTTTTGCTAGATATGTACATACTTCGGTCAGCATTGCTTCTAGTCGATGGGCCTCTGGTCCTGGGGCAGTGATAGCGGGGGTTTTAGATTGGCCATTGGTCAGGGCAATGACGGTATCGTTAGTACTTGTGTCGCCGTCGACAGTAATTTGGTTAAAGCTTTGATCCACAGCGCGGGCCAACATGGTTTGCCATAGGCCTGGCGAAACGGCTGCATCACAGGTAATAAAGGACAGCATCGTTGCCATATTGGGATGGATCATGCCTGAACCTTTGGCAATCCCGCCGATGCGGATGGGGTGTCCGTTGAGGGTGGTTTCTAGGGCGTAGATTTTGGTGACTAGATCCGTAGTCACAATGGCCTGGGCGGCGTCATTGCCTCCTTGCTCAGAGAGTTGTGTGGTTAGATTTGGTAAGTGGGCCAATAGGGGCTCCATTTTTATTCGTTGGCCAATGACGCCAGTGGAGGCGATCAATACCTGATCTGCACTGGTCTTGAGGGCTTTGGCGGTGGCGGTGGCCATGGTGACGGTATCTTCCCAGCCTTGCTGACCTGTGCAGGCGTTGGCTTGGCCTGAATTGCAGAGAATGGCGCGGGCTGAGGGTTGGGTTTCTAATTGTTGCTGGCAATAGTCTATGCAGGCTGCGCGCACTTGAGATTGGGTATATACGGCGGCTGCGATCGCATCATTCTCTGACACAATCAGAGCTAAATCTGCTGCCCCCGATGTTTTTAACCCAGCACTAATACCAGTGGCGGTAAAGCCTTTGGGCGCAGTTACCCCACCTGTAATCACATGCCACTGTGTTTCACCCTGTTCCATAGTTGTTGTTCGATTTAATCTAGCTGTTCTACTAATGTTGACTTGAATACGAATGGCTTAACTTGAGTTTATTATCAGTTCCAAGAACTTACGGCCAAAGACTTAAGCCCTATCCCTCTAAACTATTGATAGTTGGTTCAAACGATGTCTCAACTAATAAATCTCCTAACACATCAACATGATGATCAATGGCAGTGTTAAGAGATTTTCCATGGGCTGCCAACAATGTCAACATCGCTTCGGAATTGTTGTTGGATAACAAGCAGAAATGATCAACAACAAATTTAAGAGTATGTCCTAACTGAATGTTGTCTCCCGCTAATGGAGATAGCGCTTGGGGCCGCATCTGAACTTGCTCGCCGTTGCGAGATTGTTCCCTAACCCACCAGGCAAGGAACTCCAACGTTAACCAGCCAGCCCGATCGTACGACAATATTACATCGGTGTTTGCCCAGGCTTCACAGGGTAACCCTCCTTGGGTGCGGCGCAAAAGTGCATGGGGCAAGTCTCCCATTTTACCTGGCAACGTATAGTCTTTCAGGGGTACCTTATCTAATGGCTTGAGGCCAGTGTTAACCTCCAATACACCTCGAAACCGATAGAGTGCAGTGTGAAATAATTGCACCTGTTTTGGATAATCATCCACCATAAAATCTCTTTTGAGTTACCCCATCATTTGGCTCACAAAATTGGTGTATACCTCTCCTTTGAGAAATTCAGGACGTTCTAACACTTTTTGGTGAAACCCAATAGTCGTCGGTAGTCCGGTGATTGCACATTCTCTTAATGCCCGCTTCATTCGTTTGATAGCGGTTGTGCGATTAGGACCCCAAACAATTAACTTACCAATGAGAGAATCATAATACGGAGGAATATCATAGTCGGTGTAGACATGGGAGTCCATCCGAACGCCGAGACCGCCAGGGGCTAAATAACCACTGATGCGACCTGGATTTGGCCGAAAGTTATGATCGGGATCTTCTGCATTGATACGACACTCAATGGCATGTCCCTTTAGAGCAATATCATCTTGAGTAAAGGATAGCCGTTCACCTTGGGCTACCCGGATTTGCTCCCCAATCAGGTCGATGCCGGTGACCATTTCAGTCACCGGATGTTCTACCTGGATACGGGTATTCATTTCCATAAAGTAGAAATTTCCCTGGCTATCTACCAGAAACTCTACGGTGCCTGCCCCTACGTAGTTAATGGCTTTGGCGGCACGCACGGCAGCCTCTCCCATTTTCTCTCGTAGATCTTGATTCAGGGCTGGGCTCGGGGCTTCTTCTAGTAATTTTTGGTGGCGACGCTGAATAGAGCAGTCCCGTTCACCCAGGTGTACTACGTTGCCGTAGCTATCAGCCAAAATTTGGAACTCAATGTGGCGTGGGTTTTCAACAAACTTTTCTAAATAGACGCCACCATTCCCAAAAGCAGCCTCAGCCTCTCCTTGGGCTGAAAGAAATAGCTTGGTCATGTCCTCGGCTTCTCGGACCAAGCGCATGCCACGACCACCGCCACCTGCTGTGGCTTTAATCATGACTGGGTAGCCAATGTCATTGGCTAAGGCCATAGCGTCTTCTGGTGTCTCTAGCAGGCCTTTACTGCCAGGTACTGTGGGTACCTCGACTCGTTTCATGGTGGATTTAGCTGTCGATTTATCTCCCATCGCTCTCATGGCTGCTGCCGATGGGCCAATGAATACGATTTTGTGGTCAGCACAAATATCGACAAACCGATCGTTCTCGGCCAAAAAACCGTAACCAGGGTGAATAGCGCTGGCACCAGTGGTCATGGCGGCAGCAATGATATTAGGAACGTTGAGATAGCTGCGACTACTGGGGGCTTCTCCAATGCAAATGGCTTCATCTGCCAACTGCACATGGAGGGCATGGCGATCAATGGTGGAATGGACCGCGACTGTTGCTATACCCATTTCCTCACAGGTGCGTAAAATTCGCAGTGCGATTTCACCTCGGTTAGCAATCAAGATTTTTGAAAAACGCATCAGCTAGCCACTACCTTAAGGAAACTGTTTTATCTATGTGCATCATATGATGGAAGCTGATCGTATCATGCAGTTTTACTCAGAATAATTAGTCCAGATTGGCTGCACAAAATGCTCATAATTGAAGCGGCTGTTTGTGGCATACTGCTATATGCTGTTGTGCTAACGGCATCTGCGGATGTGGTGGAATTGGTAGACACGCACGCTTGAGGGGCGTGTGGCTTATGCCATGCGAGTTCGATTCTCGCCATCCGCATTGGTTTTTATCTGCATAGTCCCCCCATACTCTAAATATTCAGGGCAAGTCATGCCTGTCAGAAGTTTGTGGAAGGCGCTTTGGTTTTGTTTGAGTTCCAGTTATTTCTTCAATCGCTACGTTATGCCATTGGTTCAAACCCAGGCTATTTGGAGTGAGGGCAACCCCAGCTGCAGAGCTTGGGGCAAAGGTACTATCATGAAAATAGTCATGAATTTTTGTAAACAGCTTTGACTTCGACGCTTGGACCGCTATCAAAGGCTCAGAATGCCAGTCAGTGGCATTCTCTGAATATGCTCTGGCAAGGGGATGAAACGGTCGTTAAACAAGGGCTGCCCCACGATCAGCTATCTCCAGCGTGGCAGATTCTTTTGTTGGGTGATGGTTCTCCTACCCGGCATTTACAGTTATTAACGCGTGAACCCACCGAAGTTGATGTCATTGAAATGTCCCTGGTGGGGATGGCCAATGATGGTGCTCCGTCTCCCATTAGTTATGTCCCCGGTCCTCGTCTGAGGCGTCAGGTATGGTTGCGTACTGCTTCAGGTCAGCGTTTAGCTTATGCCACCTCCTGGTGGGAAGCGAGCCATGTAGATGAATACCTGAAGAATCGCTCTCTACCTATTTGGGCAAGTCTTGCTAATCTGCGGACTGAGCTTTATCGCGATATTCAAGGTATTTATTATGGCTGGTGCCCTCCGCTAGAGGATGCCTTTGGGCAGCAAGGTCCGTTTTGGGGGCGTCATTATTTGTTTTGGCACCATGGCAAGCCCTTAACCCTTATTTATGAGGTTTTTTCTCCCTATTTGATGAGATACCTGGGGCCAATGCGGTCTGAAACAAGTTATCGATAACCTGCCTATCGATCATCATTGGTTTGCTGCGGAGGTGACTTGATGACGTCGCTGACGGCATCGGTCTGAGCAGTATTTCACGTCATCCCAACAATCGGCCCATTTTTTGCGCCAGGTAAAGGGGCGTTGACAGACTGGACATGTTTTTTGAGGTAAATCAGATTTGCGACGTTGTCGGGCCATGGTTTATTGAGGGTTTATTTAAATACTTTTTAGATGCTTGTCTAAGTCAGTGGTCGCGGTATGCTCAGAGACTAGCCTAAAAGGCATCTGCTAATGATGCCGGTTGCAGTACATTTGCGATCGCATGTCCCCCCCTATATCCCTAGCTCCACTACGGATTGTTTTAGTCGAACCCGCTGGTCCTTTGAATATTGGTTCAGCAGCACGGGTGATGAAAAATTTTGGATTATCCCAGCTTGTGTTGGTGAATCCCCAATGCGACCCCCATGGTGAGGATGCCAGGCAAATGGCAGTCCATGCCTACGATGTCATTGAGGCCGCAAGTATGGTGAGTACTTTGCCTGAGGCCTTAGCGGGGTGCCAGCGCGCGATTGCGACCACTGCCCGTACGCGTGATTTACAAACACCGTTAGAATCGCCTGAGCTAGCATTACCTTGGTTGTTAGAAACATCGCCCACCGCTCTGATTTTTGGTCCCGAAGATCGGGGATTGAATAACGATGAAATGCTACAGGCTCAGCGTTTTATTAAAATTGATACCCATCCTCCCTACGAATCCCTAAACTTGGCTCAAGCAGTTGCTATTTGCTGTTATGAACTTTCTCGGGTAAGCCAGCGGCCTGTCCAAAGCGTTCCATTAACTGAGTTCTCAACCTCCAGTGATGCCGCTACCTTGGATGATCTAGATGGGTATTACCAGCATCTGGAGTCGATTTTGTTAAAAATCGGCTATCTTTATCCCCATACGGCATCTAGCCGTATGCGAAAATTTCGACAAATAGGGCATCGTGCCGCCTTATCTACTCAGGATGTTGCCATGCTGCGCGGTATTCTACGGCAAATAGACTGGGCTACCCATCAGGAAACTACATCAAAGTCCCCTTAGGTTGTCCCCCAGTGCTTTGTAAGCGGGACAATCATTAGTAATGTGTTTAGACTTATGACAGATCCACAGCAGCCTTACCCTAAATCACGCCGGTCTGGTCGACCGCGACGGCAGCGCAGATCTCCGTCCTCTGGACGACCGGCACCACGGGCAGTCAGATTTCCACAAAGATCGACGCAATCTAATAGCAGTTCTGGCATGTTTGGTGACATGGTCGACCCCTCTCGCCATGTTCGTCGTACTCGCCGGGGCGCTGCTTGGCCTCCTCAACCCAGAACATCTTTGCTGCCCAAGTTGCCCAAGCCGTTGGTTTATGGTGTGCGCTTATTAATTATTGGTCTTGGGGTGGCGGCTATTGCAGGCACAGTATTGTCAGTGCTGACGTCTGCTGATGATCAATTAACGAGTGGTACCGCCGCCGAGACACAGTCAGCTGTGACCGCAGCCAAGGCTCCTGAAAATGATGTCCTTGTTCGTACTCAAGAATTGACAGACTTGAAGACGACCTTGATGGAACTCCAGGAACTTATTCCTGAGCTAACACCTGCTATCTATGCGTTTGACTTAGATACAGGTAACTATGTGGATGTTGCTGGTAATGCGGAGGTGCCAGCGGCTAGCACCATTAAATTACCGATTTTATTGGCCTTTTTTAAGGCTGTGGATGATGGCCGAATTACTGTGGATCAAACCATTGCCATGCAATCAAACCAAATTGCTGCAGGCTCAGGTGATATGCAGGTGGAGCCCCCGGGGACGCGATATACCGCATTGGAAGTGGCAACCCAGATGATTATCAATAGCGATAATACGGCCACTAATATGATGATCGATTTACTCGGAGGCGCATCGGACCTCAATCAGCAGTTTGCCAATTGGGGCCTGACGGCAACGGTGTTACGAAATCCACTCCCTGATTTGGAAGGGACTAACACCACCACGGCTCAGGATCTGGTACGCACAATGGTCCACTTACATAAGGGAGAAATCTTAAGTTTGCGTTCCCGTGACCGGGTACTCAATATTTTGCAGCGCACCTACAATAAAAAACTTTTACCAGCTGGTGTAGATGAAACCACGGTTAGTTACAACAAAACGGGTGATATTGGTGAGCTGTTAGGGGATGTAGCCCTGATGGATTTGGCCAATGGCAAACGATATGCGATCGCTACCCTGGTCCGACGTCCTGAAAATGATGGTCGTGCCAGGGAACTCATTCGACGTATTTCCCAAACTGTTTATCAATCCATGAATAAGTCTTTGCCTGTGCCCCAGCCCAGTCTTGATGAAGCAGCTGAAACAGATGACCAGCCTGCTATACAGCCTGATAGCGAGACATCTGAGCCCGATGCTCCCTAAGGCTTAGTAATAGCGACAAATCCAGGTCGAACGCTGATAATGTCTAGAAAATTACCAAAGATTACGTGAAACACAGTTGACAAGATAGACATCTTTAGTAGACCCTTTCAATCAAGTTTCAGGGGTTTAGTGTCCATCTACACTCTGATACCCTTCAGCGCTAGAGGAATATGGTCAAGACCCCTGTCGATATTAATCAGGTAAAACAATTAGCTGCCACTGGTCATTTTCGTTCCGTTGCGCTGTGGTTAAACTATTCATTAGTGCCTCAAGCTATTTATGCCCAGGTTCAAACCGATCAATATCCGGGCTATCTACAAGTTTTATTAGAGTTTGAACGACCTCCTCAAAAAGAGCTATTAGTACGACTCGTTTGTAATCGTCTTTGCCGTTTAGAATCCAGCATTATACGTGGGGTATACCTAGTAGGCCGCTTGATTGGGACTGAAAAATCCCTTTGGCAACAGCGTATTCGATTGCCTCAGCGTTCAGCCCAAGCACCCACTGCCTCAAACCCTCCTTTCCCAATTCCTGAGCCGCCATCATCTCCTAGCGATCAGCCAGCTGAGCCCCAGGCTGACATCATTACTGCGACTACCTTAGGGAGTGATGTTCGTGATGTTGTTCCGTCTTATCTAATTCCACGAGAACCCAATACACAAGAGCGAAGAAGGCGTCCAAATCGTAACGTTACCCCTTTTTCGGTCGTACAAATTCGTCCAGCTGATATTGATAGCACACAAACTTCCTCTCAGCGTCGGATGAATCGCCGACGTCTTGCCCCAAAAGACATTATTGAGCAGCAGTTTAAATACATGCGAGCCATTGTGGTTACTGGGTCTGCTGCCGCTGCCTTTATTTTGGGCTGTGTTACTGAGGTCGTTTTGTTTCAGAAAGGTCAATTTGCGCGTAAAGCCTCACCTTCTTTACCCACCTTCAATCAGGGCGGATGGCGCTCTCTCAATGATGTAGAAACCCAAGAAATTGCCTATCGCTCTTCTGTGCGAGGACCAACCGTACCCGCTGCCTTGGAACCGGTTGCCGTGATGCCCCATGCCCCTGCTAGTGACCCGACTGATCCTACCGTTACCCTGGTCTTTGGGGGAGAGGTCCCCGTTGGGGATGTGCCATTGCAAACCCCTGATGCTGTTGGCCAAGTATTGGGTGAATTAGATGTATTTCGAGAAGCTGATGTGGCCATGGTCGGTCTGGGCAATTCTTTAGCTAGTGCAGATACATCCCTGCAGGAAAATTACTTCGAACGTACTCGTTCAGATGCTTCAGATGCTCTGCTCCAGGGCGGTATTGATATTGTGGGGCTGACCGGTGACCAGATGATGGATTTTGGTCGCCAAGGTTTAATAGAAACCCTGGACACCCTAGATCGTGCCGGTATTTATCGAGTCGGTGCTGGGCGCAATCCTGAGGAGGCGCGTCGTCCAGAGATTTTAGATGTTAAAGGACAGCGGATCGCCTATCTGAGCTATGCTCCTGACAATGACGATATCGCCACCCTGGGGCAAGCGGGGCTTAATATCCAGGAGCGAGACAATATTATTGAAGATGTTGCTGCTTTGCGCGAGACCGTCGATTGGATCGTTGTAAATTATCGATGGTATGGCGACTTAACAGTCCAACCCCATGAAAAGCAAGTGACGCTGTCTCGGTCGGCTATTGATGCAGGGGCTGATTTAGTTGTTGGTTATCATCCTGAACAGCTTCAAGGGGCTGAAGTATACAAATCTCGACCCATTGTTTATTCCCTAGGCGATTTTATTTTTCAAGATGCCCCCTTAGAGGACCACGATACGGCGACCCTACGCGTGTCCTTAAGGGATAAGCAAATGAAGGTTGAGTTTTTACCTGTGAGTGTGCGGGACGCTCAGCCCCAGGTCGCGTCTGGAGAAACCGCAAAAACTATTCTCAAGCAAATTCGTCGGGCATCTGAAGGGTTATCTTCGCCGTTGCAATTTCCAGTTATTTTAGAGACGCCCCATCCAAGTAGCCCGTTGCTTAAGCCAGAAAAGCCCGCTGCTCCAGTTAAAACCCTCGGTGAGTTAGAACCGGGCGGGGGCGACGATGCTAGGAATGATGCTGATTATTCAGGTGGGGATGCTGGTTATCCGGTCCAGGTAGACGAGCCTTTTGCTAACCCCGAGTTCTTTGCTCCAGATTTGGTTGAGGACTATACCCCCGAGGCAGATAGCTGGGAGCCAACTATCGTTGATGAGAATTACACACCTGCCCCAGAAAACTTAGAGCCTAAGCACACCTTTGACCCGCGTGAGTTAGAGGCCGATGGTATTGATGATGTTACGGCTCCATCTGTCGCGTCTCCAGAGCATACACCTCCGTTGGAGAGCCCGTTAGATAGCTTTAATACTCAACCGGATGAGCCCCATGAGATGTACGAAGCCTTGCCCTATCAGACGGAGGAGCCATCAGAGTCCTTTGAGCCCAAAAAATCTGTACCCAAAAGCAATAGCGACCTTGATGCCGAGGATGCTGGTCTGGAACTAATACCTGAGCAAAATGAAGGTATTTTAATGCCTACTGAGCCGCCTTTGCCTGGTTATGATGTGTTAGAGAACTGG
>JAHQVZ010000197.1 GCA_019634055.1 Leptolyngbyaceae cyanobacterium MAG.088 | reverse complement strand
CCGTAATAGCACTGCTGTTTTCCATCATCTGTCACTGCCACCAGGGCAATGGCCTCTGCACCGCTGCCTGTAGTTAAGGCGCGTTCTTCGTAGTTAGCAATCTCGATGGTAAAACCACTATGGCGGAGTGCGGCTACCAGGGCATCAATGGGACCATTGCCAGCTCCCTGCAAACATAGCTTTTGATTGTGATAACTCACTTGCATGTTTAGCTGTTGCACCTGGTAATTATCACCGGCAGTTTTTAGCTGGTAGCTTTCATAGACCAATGGCCCCGCGGCTGTTCCGTAGGTCTGACAAAACAACTGCCAAATGACAGTGGAGGACATTTCCTCACCTGTGCGATCCATCATTTGCTGTACTACCTGGCTAAACTCCACTTGCAAAGCTTTAGGCAGCACAACGCCATAGTCTCGCTCGAGCAAAAATGTAATGCCACCTTTACCAGACTGACTGTTAACCCGCACAATGGCCTCATAGGAACGACCTACATCGGCTGGGTCCATGGGCAAATAGGGAATCTCCCAGATATCCTCAGGCTGCCGCTGGGCAAAGCCTTTTTTAATCGCATCCTGGTGAGATCCGGAAAAGGCAGTAAACACCAGTTCGCCTGCATAGGGATGTCGGGGATGGATGGGGAGCTGGGTGCATTGTTTAGCAACATCTGCCACCTGATCAATGTTGGAGAAATCTAGTCCAGGGTTGACCCCCTGGGTATAGAGGTTCATGGCTAAGGTGACCAAATCCACATTGCCGGTACGCTCACCATTGCCAAACAGACAGCCTTCTATGCGGTCAGCCCCTGCCATTTGGGCTAGTTCTGCTGCTGCAATACTACAGCCCCGGTCATTATGGGGGTGAACGCTGAGGGCGACTGCATCACGGTAATCTAACTGTCGATGCATCCATTCCACCTGGTCGGCAAACACGTTGGGGGTGGCTACTTCAACACTGGCAGGTAGGTTGATAATCGCCTTAGCATCTGGTGTCGGCTGCCAGACGGCCAGTACGGCATTGCAAATGTCTCGGGCAAAGGGTAGTTCGGTAGAGGTAAATACTTCAGGAGAGTATTGAAAACGCCAGTGTGTTTCGGGTTGTTGCTGGGCCAGCTGACGGATTAATCTGGCTGCTGATACCGCAAGCTCAATTGTTTCGGCTTGATTATTGCCGAATACAACACGACGAAATACGGGAGCTGTGGCATTGTAAACGTGAACAATGGCTTGTTTTGCCCCTTGCAATGACTCAAAGGTGCGCTGGATCAAGGACTCTCTTGCCTGGGTAAGTACCTGGATAGTGACATCATTAGGAATACGATTTTCTGTGATCAGCCGTCGCACAAATTCAAACTCTGTTGCAGATGCGGATGGAAAGCCCACTTCGATTTCTTTGAAGCCAATCTGCACCAATAGTTCAAAAAAGCGTAGTTTTTGGTCAATGGACATGGGCTGGGCTAGGGCCTGATTACCGTCGCGTAAATCGGTGCTGAGCCAGGTGGGGGGCTGGGTAATGGTGCGACTGGGCCAGGTGCGATCGCTAAGCTGAATCGGTTGAAATGGACGGTATTTTTTAGCAGGATTTTGCAACATGATGGCTTTCCTAATGGGGTTAGTTTTTTGAGCAAATAACAAGAGTTAAATCGCTAAAGTCACAACGGTTCTTGTTCCAGATAGGTCGTGACCATTTAGAGATTGAAAAAAAAAATGACAGGAGAATCCACCCCGGAGCCCCTTTCAGCAAGGTGTAGGCCATCGGTGGATTGAGAGAGAGTTAGATAACAGGCAAAGAATTAGAGCAGCCTACAACAATAGTTTCAATGCATACATCCCATGCTGATGAACAGAAGGGATGAAGATCATAAAAATTGGATGGCTGTAATGCGATCTCTCAGCATGACAAGCCCCTTACACACGAGGAACGTATCGTTTGAGAGGTTCAGCAAACCTGTTAGCTTTATTGCTTTTGGGTGAAGTCTAATTAGTATGCGCCAGGCGCAGCAGCAGTCCTAGCCCGACGAGGCTAGTTAGACTGTGTAGCGATAGCTGCTTGACTGCATTCATGAGAAGTTTGTAAAAACTCAATGATGAGATTCTAGCTTACTCTTTTTTAGACCGTCAACCAAATAATCAATCTAAGTGGGTGAACTCAATCTTTTATAAGACATAAACAAACAGTTTGACTTCGCAAATTCTGCCCCCAAACCCCCAATTTTGGGGGCTTTGAGTCTAGCCTCCCCTAAGATATAGCCCAAGGGGCATTCAAGAAAGGGGGACGGAAGGGGGCCTCGACATCTGAGAACTAATTGGATCAACCTACTTATAGTTTTGAGTTTCGCATTAAAGGTCCACTTATTTTGCTAACAAGAAATCGGCTTAATTGAAACAACTCAAACCTAAGAACTTGGACTTTAAAACTATTCTTGTTAGCGCTTAATCAGGCATCCTGATATTCTGACAAGGTTACAAAACTTTACGTCACTTCTTTTATGGCTGCTAAGTCACGCCTGCCCCTGCAGTTTTGGATTGTCACGTTAGTGGCGTTCATAAACTCCGTCAGTTTTACCATCATCATTCCGACGCTTTACCCCTATGCCAAGGAGTTTGGCCTCAGTGACCTGGCAGCCAGTCTATTAACCACGGCGTTTTCCCTGTCACAGTTTTTGGGGACGCCTATATTGGGGCGTCTATCGGATCGGATTGGTCGCAAGCCGCTATTGGTAATCAGTTTGCTAGGTACTGTGGTGGCCAACCTTCTGGCAGCGGTGAGCCCCTTTGCTTGGTGGCTGTACCTGGCGCGAATGCTGGATGGCTTGACTGGGGGCAATAACTCGGTGGCCCAGGCGGTGGTGAGTGATATTACAACGCCAGAGCAGCGCACCCAGGCTTTCGGCATTTTTGGGGGCATGTTTCGTCTGGGGTTTGTCGTGGGCCCTCCCCTGGCTTATTTTGCGCAAACGTTGCCACCATTACCGGGCATCACGCCCCTGGGGATGAGCTTTATGGTGTCAGCCATTATGGCGTTGGTGGCAGCAATTTTGTGCTTTGTGGTGTTACCAGAAACGCATCCAACGGCTAAGTACGATGGCGCAGGTGCTGGTGTATCCGCTCGCACCCTCAATCTTTCCCTGGCGGATTTTGGCTTTGGTCGCCTGGCTACTTCATTTCGTAAGCCGTTGGTAGGTCGTATTTTTATTATGACCTTTCTCAATGGGGCCACATTTACCATATTTGCCTTTGCCTTTCAGCCCTACTTTTTAACGGTACTGGGGCAGGACACCAAGCTTTTGGCCTTTGCCTTTGTATTTTTTGGCATTCTGGCATTTCTCTCTCAAGTATTCTTGTTGGAGCCTTTGCGTAAGCGCATGAATCTGGTCACGCTACTGGTGGTGGCCCTAATTTCGCGAGGGATTTTGCTAATCCTTTACCCGTCATTCCCAACCATCCAGGCATTTTGGATTCTGCTGTTCTTCTTTGGCATTGTCAACGCATTCCCGATGCCATTGATCGATTCGCTGTTGTCACTACGCACGCCCAGTGACGAACAGGGCGAAGCTCTCGGTACGAACTCCTCGTACCTGAGTATCGCCAATGCTGTCGGTCCTGCTATTTCTGGGGTGTTAGTTACCTTTGGCTACGGGATTCCATTTTTTGTGGCTGGGGGCTTGACCCTTGCGATCGCATTCTTTGCCCTTTCGTTGAATACTCCAGGCAAGGAGGCAACAGCGATTTAAAGGGCAGTGGGCGCGCAATGCCCCTATTGCCCACTGCCTTGCCTGGATACTATCTGTTTGTGCAGTTCCCTAACCTGGCAACAAAGCTTCTTTTTGTAGCACCATCAGTTGTTTAATGCCTACTTCGGCATAGTCCAGCATTTGGTTGAGCTGCTGACGGCTAAAGCTATTGGCCTCTGCTGTGCCCTGGACTTCGATGTAGCCCAGCTCACCGTTGAGCACCACGTTAAAGTCGATGTCTGCTGCGACATCTTCGGGATAGTTTAAATCTAAAAAAGCGTCGCCGTCTAAAAGGCCGACGGAGATGGCGGCAATCTGGTGTTTGAGGGGGGAGCTTTGTAGGGTGCCGTTTTTTATGAGGGATGCGATCGCATCTTCTAAGGCCACATAGGCTCCGGTAATGGAGGTAGTCCGGGTGCCGCCATCTGCCTGGATCACATCGGCATCTACCATTAATGTGATTTCCCCTAGAGCCTCAAGATCGATGGCTGCCCGCAAGCTGCGACCGATCAGTCGCTGGATCTCTTGGGTACGACCCGATAGCTTCATCAGTTCGCGTCTGGAGCGGGTGTGGGTGGCACTGGGTAACATGCGGTACTCGGCAGTGAGCCAGCCCTGGCCTGACCCCTTTAGCCAGCGGGGGACATCCTCAGATACTGATACCGTGCATAAAACCTGAGTGTTACCACAGTGGGCAAGCACAGACCCGGCTGCATAGCGGGTAAAATTTCGCTCAAATTTAATTGAACGAAGTTCATTTGGTTGCCGACCATCAGGACGCTGCCAAGCCATAGTAAATGCTCTAAATAAGTATCTTTCCACCATACACAGCATGCTGACGAGTAGAGCGTTATTACTAGTTTCTTTATGGTTTATCTGGGTGCCATACTCTGTTGGTTCTCTGGTGGTTAGTCTACGAGTCAGGGTCTATTGAAAATTTTCTCCTTTAAACTCTTGTTTGGTAACGTTGAGGCAGGGAGTACTACAACCAAGATTTATAACCAAAAATCGTGGTAAAAGAGATCTGGAGTTAGAGAGTCTTGTTTGTGAGAAAATCTTCTTTGGCCTAGGTCTGTGAGGCTTTGTAGGCTGCCCAGCCGCCGTGGTGAGAGATGTCGGGCCAGTTGTTTTCTTCGATCAGATTTTGAGGGTAGAGCATTGCGATCGCACTGCCGCCACCCTCTAAACTCACCTCTGCTGGGTACATATTCGGGGGTTCTGTGGATACCAAATAATCGTACTGTTCAGCCGTTAGCGCATAGAGTTCTCCTGGGATAGAAATCCCCCCGGACTCCACGCCATATATACCCGGATGCCACCCATCCTTAACCGAGTGCAGGCGGTAACTGGCGGTTGTTTTTGCCTCTTTTAAAAAAGTGGCAGATTGTAAGTTTCCGTGGTCTGGCTGTCCTCGCAATGCTGAACCACAAATAAATACAGTCTTGGTACCGTCATCGGCCATGGGTCGTCTCTCCTTGATGTGAGATGGTCATGCTGGACTCACATAAGGCTTATTAAACCTCATTGGGGATCAATTTAAGCTGGAGAATCTGGTTTGGGGTCAGGAGTCAAGGCATTGCATTCTAAATTCCGAATTCGGAACGTTAATTCCCTTGCGGTACGCCAAATTTTGAGTGCTGTGGCATGGGATTGGGCCGTTGCAAGTTTTCCTTAGCGGTTGGGAGGTGGTCGAAGGACCTGGGACCACCTGAGTCTGGGGTAACCGTCGTTACAGAAACCTTGAGTAACTGTCGTTACAGATATACAGGGAGGGCATCAATAGAATATATTCTTTAAATAAAGTTAAAACAACGTTAAGAACTGAGTGATTAATCACTTAATTAAAAGCCTATGTTAAACACCACTGTCGCTACCGTAGCCACTCTTGCGGTCAATGGAGATCGCCTGATGCAAATGATGGCGGATGTTGCCGCTATTGGTTCTTTACCTAACGGGGGTGTGCGCCGACTGGCCTTTAGCCCAGAGGATCGCGAAGCAAGGCAGTTGGTGCAGCGTTGGATGGAGGCCGCTGGTATGACGGTCACCATTGATGCGGCGGCCAATATGATTGGTCGCTATGAAGGGCGTTTTCCCCATGCGCCGGCTCTGGCCACAGGCTCCCATTTAGATACGGTGCCGAATGCTGGTATCTATGACGGTACCTACGGTGTGCTGGCTGGGGTGGAAATGGCTCGCACGCTGCACGATCAGGGTATTCGGCCCGACCACCCGATTGAGGTGATTGTGTTTGCCGATGAAGAACGCACCATGATTGGCAGTAAGGCGATGGCGGGTAAGGCCAAGCTGGACCCTAACTTTTATGAGCATCCCAACTATGAGCCCATCGAAATTGGTTTGAAATATATTGGTGGCAACTGGTCGCAGCTAACGTCAGCGCAACGGGATACGGATGGTCTGGCGGCCTTTGTGGAATTGCATGTGGAGCAAGGGCCGGTGCTTGAGGCAGCTGGTAGCCCGATGGGGCTGGTGACTGGCATTGTGGGCCAGCGCCGCTACCTAATTACTATTGATGGCAGTGCTAGCCATGCGGGTACCACGCCTATGACCATGCGCCAGGATGCTATGGTAGCGGCCTCGCAAATTGTTTTGGCGGTGAATCGCATTGGTAATAAGACCGGCGATGGCTATGGGGAGCAGGTGGCGACTGTTGGGTCTATGAAGCTATCGCCCAATGTGGCGAATACGATCCCCGGTCGGGTGGAGATGACGCTGGATATTCGGGATCTATGCAATCAGCGGCTGGATGCCATGATTGGGGAATTGCAGGATGAGGTGGTTGCGATCGCCAGCCAAACTGACACTCAAATTCAAATTAAGCCTCAGCTACGGAACGAACCGGTGCCTGTGAATTCTCATATTTATAATGCGATCGCCCAGGTTTGTAATGAGTTAGAGCTCCCTGCTCAAGCACTACCGAGCCGAGCCAGTCACGATGCTCAGATCATCGCTAGCATTACCGATATGGGGATGATTTTTGTCCCCAGTCAGGGCGGTATTAGTCATTCTGAAACCGAGTACACCAGTCCAGAACATTGTGTGCAGGGGGCAAATATTTTGCTCCACACGCTTCTGAAGTTGGACCAACACTATCGTTGTCCTGAAGAAGTTACAGCTGAAGAAATTACAACCTCTAAAACAGAATCTAAAGTTTAGTGGAACTTTCGTAGCTGAAAAGGAAGCCATTGGTAGGGTTTTATGCAGTTGTCTCCTGGATTACATTAATCTTTTTCCATGTTCACTGGTAACAGTTATTACTAGCTGTCACCGCGCATAGTTGTACTAATTTCGACTACGTTTTTTTATAGATCCTACAGGAGACAGTTCCCATGGCGCTTAGCGCTGATCGGTCTTCCCCGATAGCCCCTCAAGAGCAGCCTTCTAATCCACCAGCTGCAGTACCCATAGATACTGCAGCTGGTGTGTCTCTCCGCTCTGTCACAAAAAAATATGGCCCGGTCACAGCCATTGAAAATATGACCCTGGATGTCCCAGCAGGTCTCTACTGCTGTTTACTCGGGCCAAGCGGTTGTGGCAAAACAACAGCCTTGCGGATGATTTCGGGCCATGAATCAGTCACCAGCGGCCAAGTCTTTATTGGCGAGCGCTGCGTCAATGATTTACCCGCCGCCAAACGGAACACCGCCATGATGTTCCAAAACTATGCCCTATTTCCCCATAAGACCGTCTGGCAGAATGTTGACTTTGGGCTTAAAATGCAGCGCATTCCCCAGGCAGAACGGCGTGAACGGGTAGGCGAAATTTTAGAACTTGTCGGCCTCAGCCACACCGCTCAGCGTAAACCCCATCAGCTGAGTGGTGGACAGCAACAGCGCATTGCCTTAGCCAGGGCCCTGGTCACCCGGCCCCAGGTACTCATGCTAGATGAACCCCTCAGTGCCTTAGATGAAAATCTGCGGGTGCGCATGCGGGGAGAACTGCGCAATATTCAAAAACAGTTTGGTCTTACCTTTATTCAGGTAACCCACCACGTTGAAGAAGCCTTTTCCCTATCGGATCAGATTGTGGTTATGAACCATGGCCATATTGACCAGGTGGCCACACCTAATCAGCTTTTTAATCAGCCTGCCTCCCAGTTTGTTGCCAAGTTTATCGGGGACAACAATATTTTTGCTGGCAGAGTGCTATCGTCTACCCCCCAGGACGACGGTAAAGACTTGATTCGTATTGATGTAGAAGGTGTTGGTTCCCTGTATGCTATCGGCCATAGTACTCCACTTAACTCAGATGCCGCCTGCTGTATCCGCCCCGACCTTCTCACCATAGAAAAAACAGATGCCTCACACCCTTACTCTGATGCTCCAGCATCTAGTTCTACCTCTACCCCCATTAACGCGCTTACCGCTCGTATAACCCAGGTAGAGCTTACCGGTTTTGTTACCCGTGTGGTTCTGATCACAACCAATACGGGTCAACCTCTACTGCACACGTTACGGACAGTAGATTGGGAAGATCTTGCCCTGCAAGAAGGTCAGACTGTTTTACTTAAATGGTCTGCCAATGATTGTGTTTTCTTGGCCCATTAGATGGTGCTCGTCTATCTACTAGATAGTGATCGCCTATCTAATTTAGAATTCACAGAGCTTACTTGAATCTGTTTCTAGGATGGATATATGACTAAAATCACTCGTCGTAAACTGCTTTATACTGGTCTGGCCGCTGGGGCTGCTGTCGCAACAACACGCTGCGCTTCCTCTGAGGCTCCAAAAGGCACTCCCGATAATCCAGCACCTGGTCCTGAAGTCAACACTAACCAGACCAAGGACATCACTCTTCGCTTGATCGGAACGGGTGTTTCTCAGATTAATGAAATCCGCGACAAGGCTCAAGAAGATCTGGGCTTTAAGCTAGAAATGCGGGCGTTAAGTACTGAAGAAAATAACCAGATTGCCATTACCCAGCCCGACCAGTACGACATCTTTGACGGCGAATACTTTAGCCTGCCCCTGGTGGTTCCTTCCGGTAACCTGCTACCCATTGATGTTAGTAAAATCAAGGACTGGGACAAGATTGTTCCCTTCTTTACCAGCGGTAAGTTTGAGGGCATGCCCGTAGAAGCATCCCAGGGTACCGCGCCGAACAAGGTGATGTATCTAACTGGCGCAGATTCTAAAGAATTCTCGGCCACACCTACAGATTTTGCCACCCTGATTCCCTTCCAGTACAACGCAGATACCTTAGGCTATCGCCCTGACCTAGTGGGTCGCACTATCGAAAGCTGGGGTGAGCTATTCAACGAAGAATTTAAGGGTAAAACCTCCATCCTCGATATTCCTCAAATTGGCATCATGGACGCCGCTATGGTGGCAGAAGCCCTAGGTCTGATGAGCTTTGGCGATAAGGGCAACATGACCAAAGAAGAAATCGACAAGATTACTGACATCCTTAAAGAGCAAAAAGCCAAGGGTCAGTTCCGCGCCTTCTGGAAAACCTTTGACGAATCCGTGAACTTCATGACCTCCGGTGAAGTGGTGCTGCAGTCCATGTGGTCTCCTGCTGTAACCGCAGTACAGTCTAAGGGGATTGAGTGCATCTACGCTCCGCTTAAAGAAGGCTATCGCGGCTGGGGCGGTGGTATTGGCCTCTCCAAGAACCTCAGTGGTATTGAGTTAGATGCCGCCTATGAGTATATGTACTGGATGCTCGATGGTTGGGTTGGTGCCTTCTTAGGTCGCCAGGGATACTACAGTGCGGCGCCTGAAAATGCTAAGAAATTCATGTCTCCTGAAGAATGGGACTTCTGGTATGAAGGTAAGCCTGCTGCCGTTGACATGGT
>JAHQVZ010000002.1 GCA_019634055.1 Leptolyngbyaceae cyanobacterium MAG.088 | reverse complement strand
GTGGGACTATAACCTAAAATGCCGCCCATGAGGCTACCTATTAAACTACCATTACCAGGGATATCATGCTGACTGCTATCAGTGAGCGGACAAACCAGGGTAGTGCTGTTTGTAAGCGCCGCTGTTGCTGTATCCACTTAATTAATAGGATTAATATGACTGCGGGGATAGCTGCGATCGCTAAAATAGCTACAATGCTAGACCAGGGAGATATCACTGTAGCCAAGGTATACGTGGGTATAAAAAGCATGGAAAATGGATAGTTTTATAGGCTTTAGCTTAAAATACGGTCACCCCAAAAACTGCCATAACAGACAGCGAAAAAAACTACATCCAAACAGCTCAAAATTCCCTACGACTTTGAAACAGTTATTGTGAATGCCTGTGGTGTCTGTGATCCAGTTTTGTAAAGGACTCAAGCAATTTGGAAGGGTAAACTAATCCTTAGTGCAGTACGCAGTCTGTAATATGCCATGATAATGGGTTAAATAACGACTGTGGCTAAAACCGTATTGTTATCTTGTTCCTCACTGGCAAACCGTTTGCCAGTAAATGCTTCGATCACCCGTGCATTGGTTTTAAAGTGATTGCTGGCAGGCAGCATCCGCATCTGGCCTGTACCGATAAGTGCCAGGGGCAACTGTAGCTGATCAGCTAAACGCTTGCCGACTACGGCATCAGAGTTCAGATATTGCACCATGGCGGTAGCTGCATCGCGTGCCACGGTTTCTGCTAGAACTCCCCGCACCCCGATGCCGATAGTTTGTTCTGAAATCTTGCTAAACCTCACATCAATCGCAACAACATTACCGGCACCCCTTGCCTTTTTAACAGCAACAATCTGCCCCATAGACATATCCCACCCCAGCACTTGGACCGCTGCCTGAATTTCTCTCTGGACGATAGACTCATCCAGCCCATGCAGGGAAACAAGAATCTTTTGAGATTCCAGGGTACCTCGTTCTAGAAAATTTGTTGGCTGTGGCTTCCACTGGCCAGAGGTTTGCACCCTAATCTCCCCGCCCCCTTTTGGCTCAAATCCATGGCGCACCAGCTCCACGGTTACTTGGATACCTAGCTGCTGAATCGCTGGCAGATAAACCGTTTCAAAATAGTCAGCCGTAGGCGCATTGCGATTGTGGGTTCCCCCAGTAATGTGCAAGGTACTTGGTTCTCCTGCACTCCATAGAACAGGCAGTAACGTTTGAGCCACCAATACAGTACTACCGGCAGTGCCGATATCAATGTGATGCTCCCCAGGCTGCAGCTGACCAGGATAAAAGATAAGCTCTCTGGACTTTAGGTCTGCCCCTTTAGCTTTACCATTACACACGTTGGCGGCAGCAGTAATACAGGTTAAATGTTGTCGTCCCAATCCAGGGTTAGACCGTTTTCCCCGAATATTAGTTATCTGAAACGGCTGCTGTGTGATCATCGATAAGGTCAACGCTGACCTTAGGATTTGCCCACCACCGTCAGCACCATCAATGACAATTAAGCCCATAGATTTATCATGAGTTTGGGAGTACGGCATTATGGGTTAAAGCCCACGTCAAAGACATCTTAGCCCTAGAACTCACTATTTAATTCCATTGGCCAGAATTATAGTTAGAGACCATTACCGATCAAAATAAAGGGTGCCCAATAGTAAGGGTGGCTCAGATCTGATGGCACAATATTATGCAGGTTATCACTAGCCAGAATGGGTAGCAGGTTTGCCTGAGTACTAGTATCTTCAGCCAGACTAATCAAATAACGTTGGGCCTGCTGTAGAGCTTCAACCTTGGACACTCCTCTTCGACTTAACGCATCATAGAACGCACTCATCAGAATTTGAGTACCACCATCGTCTACTTGCCAGAGAGAACCCATAGCGGCTTCTGCTCCAGCCGTTTGCATCAGATGGCCAAAACCAAGAATTTCATCACCAGTAATAGAATCAGAGTCTTCACCCTGGCCAAAACTCGCCTCCGCCAGAAGCACATCTCCTACCGCAGTCTCACAGGCACTGAGCACAACTAATTCTACATTAGGGAAGCTCCAAGCCTTGACATCGGCCAGGGTAGCTAATTCACCATTGCCAAACAAAATATAGGATTTTTCTATGGCACCAGGATTAAACGCCGCATGGGTAGCTAAGTGGATAATGCGGTAGTCATCCATTTCGAGAATAATACTAGGATTAAAGTCCTCATTAAGTCTTTTAACGGTACTGGGAATAAGCCTTGCCAGAGTCTCAATTTCAGAACCAGCAAATGGTAAACCAGCATGGGTAATGGCATCGTCACCTACCTGCACAATATGGTTTCCCTCAGTAAAGCCAGCTGCAAGGACATTAATATTATCCCTAGAAGGAATGTTGTCAAAATCAGCGAGGCTTGCGGCAGTAATGTTGTTGACACGATAGTTTTGAATGAGCCAATTGTCGCCATCATTCAAGGCAGCTAAAGGAATATAGCGTAATCGTAAGTCAGGAGAATAAATAATGTTATCCGCCTGGGCCTGCTCTAAATCTGCCTCAATAGGACGAATCAACCAGTCGTATAACTGCTGTGCAGGGAGACTAGCATTGCTAGCTGGGTATTCAAGTGCACGGCGAAAGTTCCCAATCACACGGTTAAGCTCTGTACGGCTTACGTGAACCGTTTTGCGTATCGGAGCAGTATCAGCTGTAACAAGAATCAGCTCTAATCGGTCATCAAGTACCAAAGGGTAGAGCATTACCGCATTCTGATCATGGGTTTCCCTAAGCGATAACAAATTGTCCCTTAGGGCATTAAGCTCTGTTAGCTCTATATTGAGAACCCCTTTTGTATTTCGAAGACGATTAACTATTTCAACAATTTCAGGCTGTTCAAAAAATGCTTGAAATTGGGCCAAGACTTCCTGCTCTAACTGACGTAATTCTACTAAGCGCTCTTGCTGTTGCGACGTACGCTGTTCAGTAGGAATTTGAGCGAGGCTGGCACGCTCTCGTCCCAGGGCAATAAGCTTATCCTGATTAGCTTTGTAATGATCAATAATAATTTGTTCATCAGAACGAATGGCAATGCCTAATTTTGTTCCGACAGGTTTACGTACACCACGCACATAATTATCAAGTTCCTTGATCTTCAGAAGATCCATCACCTGCTGGGCTTCAAGAATGCGATCGTACTGTAATAGTAAATCAGCTAGATGACGATAATCTTCCTCGATTGTAGCTGTAAACGATGATTGCAAATCTTGGTTAAGGGTTTGGTTATCTTCTCGAATCTGCTCATAAATATTGATAGATTGCTTAAAGAATATGATGGCTAATTCAGGTTGAGCTTGTATTTGAAACAAATGCCCCATATCACTCAAGGTCTTTGCCTCACTAGAGCGATTGCCAAGTTCTCTATTAAGCACTAGACTCTCTTTATAATATTGCAATGCCTCTGCATATTTTCTAAATTGACGTGATACATTACCAATATTACTTAAAGCAATCGCCTCTCCTATACGATCACCTAAAGTACGAGAAATCGCTAAACTCTCTTCATAGTATTGCAATGCTTCCAAAAGTTTTCCACTTTGATGAGAGATGCTAGCAATATTAGATAAGATAATGCCAAGATTAGATAGGGCATTGGCTTCGCCAGCACGATAATTCAGTTCACGAGAAATGTTTAAGCTCTCTCGATAGTACGCCAATGCTTCCAAATTATTTCCGTTCTGGTAAGCGATATTACCAAGATTGCCTAGTGTAGTGGCTTCACCTTTGCGGTTCCCTAATTCCCGTTTGAGGGCTAGGCTCGCTTCATAATACTCTAACGCCCGTGAGTAATCCCCAAGCCTCTCATAAATAACACCAAGATTGCCTAGTGTAGTGGCTTCACCTTCGCGGTTTCCAGCATCTCGTTTAAGGGCCAAGCTCGCCTCGTGATACTCTAACGCCTGTGAGTAATCCCCAAGCCTCTCATAAACAATGCCAATATTTCCTAAACTAATGGCTTCATTAATAGGGTTATCTAATTCGCGAGAAATCACTAAACTCTCTTCATGATACTGTAGTGCTGCTGGATAATCCCCAATATATTGGTAAAGGACGCCAATATGTTCCAATACATTGGCTATTCGTGCAAGATTACCTGTTTGTTGATAAATTTCTAATGCCTGCTGTAGTGTTTCAAACGCTAGCTGCCATTGTTCAGTTTTAGAATATTCGAGACTTTCCCCAAAAAGGCTGTCTGCCCGACGGTTCAAATCCATTTGTGCCCATGCAGGCCTCGGTCTTGTAACATCGACCAAAGATACTGTGCCAAAGGTCAATAACACGGTAACAAGTGAACTCAGCGTAAAACGCCGGACAAACCACATAGCTAGCCACACAACTACATTAAGTTGACATTATATTCTATGTGACATACATTTCCTTCCCACGGCGTCAAATAAGCTACAAAAGTATTTCTTTAAAATCAACAAGACCTATGAAGGTTGCACTAAATCATTCTCCAATTTAAAGTTTTCTACAATTGAATAGACCTCTTGCATAATACTTTTCATAGTAAGTTGAAGGGCTTTGGTTCATGGGGCTCTATTAATACTAATGAACTACGAAGCCAGTAAAATCCTCAGTTCCCAGAAATTTAAGCATCGATTCGGTGTCCAAAGACCGACCTTCAACCGAATGGTCAACGGCTTAAACGCGGCTATTCCCAAGCAACCGGGTCCAGGTCGTCCTCCCAAGCTATCGATTGAAAACCAGATTTTGGTTGCCCTGGAATACTGGCGAGAATATCGCACGTATTTTCACATCGCCACCGAGCACGGTGTCTCAGAATCCACCGTTTGTCGAATTGTGCATCATGTAGAAACCCGTTTGATGGCAACAGGCTTATTCCATATCCCTGGAAAGAAGCACTTAGTCAAGGGCTTTGGTCGTCCTGGTGTGGTGGTGATGGATGTGACCGAAACACCGATTGAACGGCCCAAACGGAAGCAACAAGAGTTCTACTCAGGTAAGCAGAAATATCATACTCTCAAGTGCCAAGTCATCATTGATCGAGACACCTTGGTATCATTTGCCTCCACTTTGGTCACGGGCGCACCCATGATTTCAAGCTGTTTAAGGCATCAAGTGTTCATATGCATCATCAAACCTTGAATCTCGAAGACAGCGGCTACCTGGGCACTGCTCGTTACCATGCAAACAGCTACATTCCCAAGAAAAAGCCTAAGAACGGAGAGTTGTCAGACATTGACCGTGACTATCACCAGACCTTAGGGAGCGAGCGCATCTGCATTGCACATGTCAATCGACGGCTCAAAATTTTCAAGCTTCTCTCATTCCGTTATCGTAATCGGAGACGACGGTATGGTCTGCGTTGTAACTTAATTGCCGCTCTCTATAACTATGAACTCAATCTTGCCTGAAGCTTTCTGTAAGGCTGCTTAGCCTAACACATAATCATTTTTGCAAGAGGTCTATTTTTTGTAGCCTTTGAAATTAATGAAAAGTTGTCTATAGCGTTTCTCAGTCACGTGAGGT
>JAHQVZ010000196.1 GCA_019634055.1 Leptolyngbyaceae cyanobacterium MAG.088 | reverse complement strand
GGAAGGCATTATCAACAATAGTTTAGAAGACTTTATTTTCACAATCTCAATCAACTGAAACGCCAAAAAACAATCTGAAAGGAAACCCTGAACAAATTCCTATCTAAACTTCTAACCACCTAGATAAATCTTTTTGTATCAACGTTTGAAGTTTGACAATGTCACTTCTATACTCTTCCACCAGCATTGTTTTAGTTCCTACGGACATTTCTGGCTTTTGCAAATTCCAATTGCTTATCCTATGGCGAATTAATTGGCGAGTCTTAAGCGGCAAAATCACCTTCATCAACGATTTAACCAGGCTTTGATTAGACGTCATCCTTTCAACTGTTTGATTTTTAACAAGCCCTGTTTTGTTATGGGATAAGGACAAGTTAGGCTTAAATGAATCATCAACACCTAGGAATGCAAAGATATCTCTTACACAGACCATCGGATTATCTCGAAATTCTTCGTATAAACATATCTTTATTTGTTCTTCTTTAAATCGCTGGAAATAACGTTTTACCTGGTCATAGTAAAATCCCATAGTCTTATAATGCCAGATCCATGAATAATTATTCTGTATCCGACGCTCTTCTGCTAAAAGCGCATCCTCGAACTTTTCCAAGGATTCTCTTTCACGCATCCGCGTGTGCATAAAACTTGAATAAGCCCTATCCACAGGATTTCGAAGCATCATAATTATTTTTGTCTCAGGAATATAATGTTGAATACGCTCTGCAGCTTTAGGCATATACAGATAACAGGTGGATGCTTCACCAATAGCAGATTTCTCTATGGACGTATCAAATAACGAAAAATAATTATTTGGATTTGTCACAGCACAGTCATTAACTGCAATATGGTCGCCTGGTCCTTGAAAATCAGGCTGTGAACTGTCAAAGGCAAAAAAGAAGGGTTCTTTTTGCTCTGGCATATACACCATAGGGTGCTGACACAAATACTTATACAGGGAAGTAGTGCCCGATTTTGCAGTACCGACTATTAGAAAGTTTGGGGTTTTCATACTTGTCTTGTTATTACATTGACAATGGATAAATGATTCAAATGGCCTTTATTAAGGCAACACATATCTACTTCACCGTCTAAATCCTGTTGCTGGCAACAAAGATAAAGTAAGGCCATAAGCCTTTTTGAATAGTGTTGGAGAGCAAATCGAGATACTGATCCCGTAACTTAAAACACCTACAGATAAATAAATAAATAATGCAGTGGAAACACCAACATAATTGTGAATAACTAGCTTCATGGCCATGATCAATGTCACCATGACCAAACTGCTAAACAATGGTTTTACATATTGCATTGAGTATCGCTTATAGTCTATGCCTATAAGTTTTTTAATTAACACTAAAAACACAGGTGAAAATAGATATCCGCAAATCACATAGGAAGCTGCAACAGCATTTATGCCCCATTGCACCGCGACAAAGAAACCTAAGATATTAAAAATAGTCAGAAGGAAAATAACTCGCAGCCGCCAAAACGGCTTATTCATAGCCAAAAGCACGGTACTTGCAAAATATTGAATTGACTGCAAAATACCAATCAACGCCAATATTCGCATCACAGAAACACTGGGTAACCAGTCAGCTCCAAACAATATCTGAATCAACTCAGGGGCCAGAACCATAACGCCTAAAAATGCTGGAAATGAGATCAAGCTGGTATATAGGGTCGTCTTATAAAAAGCCCGTCTCAACTTCTCTGGTTCTTTTTGAATTCGCGAAAATGTAGGTAATGCAACTTGAGCTGTAACGGTTGTTAAAAGTTTAATCATCGTCAGCAACAGTCGGTAGGCTACACTGTAATAACCCAATGCGACTGTTCCTAAAAAATAACCAATCAATAAGTCATCGGAACGACGATTAAAAAAATCTAGAAAATTAAATCCAAGAATGTTGACACCAAATGAAAATAACTCTCTAAAGTGTTGAAGAGAAAAATTAAATCCTGGCCTCCAACTACTTGCACTCCATAACATTACGGCCCCTGAAAAGCCAAAAACGATCTCCTTTATTACCAAGCTCCACACCCCCAAGCCCATAAGTGCAGCTCCAATGCCAGCTATTCCACAGGTTGCTGTTGCCACTAGAGAACGTGCTGCAAAAATTTTGAATTGCATGTTGCGCTGTAAGATCGCAGACTGTACACTACTTAATCCTGCGAACAGAAAGCTAATAGACATCCATCGAATAATGGGTAATAGCTCTGGCTCATTATAGAAATTGGCAACTGCCTTAGCGCCAGCAAACACAATTAGTAAAAATAGTCCTCCCATTAAAACACTTGTCCAGAAAGCAGTGTCTAAGTGCTCTGGTTCAAGCTCATCTCTTTGAATAATTGCCTGTGCAAATCCTTGATCTAAAAAGATTTGCATAAAGTACATAAATACATTGGCTAAGGCTACTAACCCAAATGCTTCAGCCCCCAATAATCGAGCCAACAACAGAAATATTACCATTGAGACTAGCTGAGCACCCCATTTTTCTAGAGCAGACCACATCGCCCCTCGAATTGCCTTCTGTCGCAAACTCATAAGATATCACTCACGCTTAGAAAGATTTTTATGGTTAAGTAATGGCTGCATTTACAGCCATTACGCCTAAACTAAATTGGCTATCCCCCATGGATTCTGAGACACTATTAAAAAGTCTTTCAGTATGCGCCGAAGCCAGTAAATACCTTGGGTACGGTCATCAGCAACAGCTTCAGATCAGATTGAAATGTCCACTTCCGCAGATAATCTAAATCCATACGATTCACCGATGCTAGATCACTCACATTTGAACGCGCTGTTACCTGCCACATACCAGTCATACCAGGCAACGCTCTTAACCGCTTCTGTAAAACTGGTTCAATACGAACAGCATCGTAAAGAGCCCAGGGTCTAGGGCCAACCAAACTCATTTCTCCCCGCAGTACATTGAACAACTGTGGTAGTTCATCTAAACTAAACTTTCGTAGCCAATATCCCGCACGGGTTACCCGTGGATCGCGCTCAAGCTTATGCAGACCTTGCTGTTGGCCCATAACTCTCTGATGCCGAGCTTCCGCATCAGCCGCCATGCTGCGAAACTTACAAATGCGAAACAGTCGTCCTTGGTAGCCAACTCGCCACTGACAAAACAAAATAGGCCCACGGGAATCTAACCTTACCCATAGGGCTAATAGCCCCATCAATGGGCTGAAAATCACACCGAGTAGGCAGGCCACCAGCCAATCTGCTAAGCGTTTTACACGCCAGAGAAGTGGTTGACGTGTTTGGGGTAAATCAGCCACATTGGGTACCATCAAATAAACCTGCTTCTTGGCAGCATGGCAGAGGCTTGCCCAAGCATTAAACTTCGATGAATCCATCTCTGGAGAAAGATATACCCGCTTAATCGGTGAGTGGAGTAAACAATCACGTAACCAAGTTTCATCTTTAAGAGCAGGCATCTCAGGCTCTACATTTGAGTAACGTGGTCGTACAATCAGTGAATCATGTTCCCAAGTTAATATACAGTTCTCAAAGGCATAAGGCGTTCGCTGAGCAATCGGCATTTGAAACACAATGGGAGCTTTTAACAAAATAGTGGATGTAGTCATATGTCTGAAGAATCTCTTAATAGAAAGCCAGTGTAAAAATAGACTGTTGCCTTAAAATTACGTTTATAATGCATAGATTTATTCGTCTAAATCTACGCATTACCCCAGTTGTGCAGTCCTAGCTGCGCCAGAGCATTGCAGGCTCTTGAAAGACTTTTGCAGTCCCATTGCGTTCATACAATCTTTCTGGCCGGGTATTCTCTCGATGCCAATTGGCAACAATGCCAATGGCATTGACCTGATTTAGCATAGTAGTCGCCTGGTTTAGATCAGCTTGAGTAATCCGGTCTAAGCGACTGACCATAATTGAAGCGTTGCACATAGATGCAAGCTGCAGACTATCTGCAAATCCTGAAACAGCAGGGGCATCAACAATAACCAAATCATAATTGGCTTCTGCCTTTTCCAGAACCTGTTTCATTTGAGAAGAACTCAAAAGTCTCATGGGATCGTCTGGAACTGATCCTGCTAGTAATACATCAATGTTAGCACCCGAATGAGATAATGTAACAGGTGAGATTGTTTTTTTATGCCAATGGTTCAAGTCAGAATGTAACTGGGTTGATAATCCCTGTACATTAACTAGGCCAAGATATTTATGCAGGCAAGGATTACGAAAATTGGCATCAATTAGTAATACCCGCTGGTGGGCTCGGGCAGCACTAAGGGCTAAGCCAATGGATAATGTTGTCTTCCCTTCTTCACCTAAGGCTGATGTCACTAATAGTGAAGACAATGGTTGACTGTTGACCAGCTGAATAGTCTTGTAAATTAAATCAACAGCATCTCGGAACAGTTGACTTTGACTTACAGCCAGTGAATCAGAAGAAACTTGCTCACCATCAAGTATGGAAAGCAATGCATCTGACTTTTTTGCAGATATTTCTGGAATAACGCCTAATAGAGGTAAAGCAGCTCGCTTTCTTAATTCATCCGATGTCCGGACAACGGTGTCTATGGTTTCCCGTCCAAAGGCCAGAGCTCCACCTAAAAATAGACCTGCAATGACACCTAATAGCAAATTTTGTTTGGGCTGGGGTGAAATTTTCTCCCCCAGCTGTGAGGCTTCAACAATATCCCAACTAAATCCACCTTGGGCTAGCTCATTACTTAATTTTTGACGCAGTTGCAAGAGTTGTTCCAAAGACTGCTGCTGTATTTGTGCCTCAGGTTGAATACGATTATATTCTGCAATTAAGCTAGGAAATTTATCTAGTTCTCGTTTTAATTGTTGTTCAGCGTTGGCTAAGCCAGTTCTTCGAGCTGATAAACTCTGTAAGTCAACGTTTGCCTGTACCAGATTACTAACCAACTCCAGGTCAATCTCTCCCAGCTGCCCCTCTTTGAGTAACGCAGTTTCATCTAAATTAAATTGCGCCGGAATCTGGCCCAATGCGCGCTCAACCTCTGCCTGCAATAGTGATATATGCCCCTGTCTTTGAGCAAACAGGTCTTGCACACCCGGATCGGCCTCAGCATAAAGGGATTGTCTTTTCTGCAGGGCTAGCTCTGTTTCTTGTAATGCATTCAGCAATTGCTGGTAACGTGATGACTGACTCAATCGTGAAGCAATTAAGGCAGATTGAGGATCAGCCTTTAGCTGGCTTTGCAAAGCATTATATTCAGCCTGAACATCCAGATATTGAGTTTCAACCTCTAGCTTAGTTTGCTCTATTTGTCTAAGGGATTCTGCAACTGTCAGCGATTGCTGTTCTGGATCAATTAAATTCTCTGTTTCGCGAAACTGCTTCAAAGCCTGACGAGATACCGTCAGGTTTTTCTGAACTTCCTCAATTTGTTGATTAACTAAAGCCAGACCACGTTTAAGACGCTGCTCTTGCTGTTCCTGATTATAGTTCAAATAAATGGCACCTAAGGTTTCCAAAAATGATTGAACCATAGCTGGATCCTTGCCTCGAAATGTCGCTTCAAAGATTCCAGTTTTTGCATCACCTTCAGAAATCTGTGAAAGTGTTAGTGCCTTTTGAAAACGCTTAGCACAGTCAGATAGGGCATCTGGCTCGCTGCAAAGGTCAGAATAATCGACAAGCAGTTGCTCAACTGTTTGCTCAATAAAGGATTGACTCCGCATCAGGTTGAGTTGCGTTGCGTAGTCTGTTTGGGACAAACGCCGTCCTTCCTGTTGTCCACTAGTAATATCTACCGTCTGACGGTAGTTAGGTTCAACCAACAGTTGCATTGAACTTTGATAAACGGGGTCTTCTTTGAGGGTCAGTGCGATCGCAATAGCGACCGTACCTATAACGGCTCCACCAAACCAGACAAAACGTCGCACCAGTATATTCAGAAGCTGACCGTAGCCAATCTCTGATTTATCCATAACAGAAGACAGTTGTGTTGTCTGCATATATTCGTACCCTTTTCACCATCAGGATTTTTAAAGACTCAAACGTTTTTGCTACCACATCAGCAATTATTCAACAGTTACCATATAGCGTTTCTCAAATGGATTGAATATATCCCACTCACGATTCACGATTCACCACTCACTTACACCACCAAAATTATTCATCTCAACCAGGAACCGCTACATGCTTCTCGTAGGCATCTTCAATTACGCTCAAGACTCTTTGAAAGAAAACATCTTCTGTAAAACTCGTGAGAACATGTTCTCGAATGTGATAGTAGTTCCACCGAATACAATTAGCCTTAAGCAACGCTTGATATAGAGCTTCCGGAGACTGGCGATAGAAAAACACACCTGTTTTCTCAGGAACTTGAGTATCTAACACACCACCAGCCCCATAGGAAATAACAGGTGTACCGCTAGCATTAGCCTCGATCGGCACCAAACCATAATCTTCTAAAGCAGCGACAATTACAGACTTTGCCCGTGACATCAAACTCTTTCGCTGCTCGTCACTAACATGCCCCAAAAATGAAATATTTGGTAGAGCAGCTGATTCTAATCGCCCTCTCTCAGGACCGTCTCCAGTGATAATGAGTGGCCACCCCAACCAGTTAAATGCTTCGACTACAATATCTATTCTTTTATAACCTAACAATCGTGATGAGACCAGATAAAAATCATCTTTTTGATCAGAAAATTCAAATTGATTCGTATCAATTGGATAGTTAACCGTAATAGCTGGTTGATCATAGGTACGTTGAATACGCCCAGCAACAACTGTAGAATTAGATATATACAAATCCGGCTTTTGAGCATGAACTAAATCTACTTCCCTCAGCTTCTGGAAAATAGGCTGAATCACCGGCATCAGTGTTTTGTATTTCTGGTATTGACCGATATAGGTACGAGTATCCCAAAGAAATCGCGTAATGTTATGACAAAAACAAACGTGATAAGCATCAGGACGCTTTATTACTGACTTAGCAAAGCTTGTCGTGCTACTGATAATCAGATCATACTTTTGTAGATTTAATGCCTCGAACGCAGAAAAGTAAAACGGTGCCAACAACCTAAAGTTTTTTCTAGCCCCTGGAATAGCCTGGAGCTTAGTCGTATAGACAGGCCGATCACCAATATCAATAGTATCACCTGGACTATATAACGACGTATAAACATCGGCATTAGGGAATCGTTTGCAAAGGAGTTCAAACACCCTCTCCGCCCCACCTTTTTGGGTAAGGTAATCATGCACCAATGCTATTTTCATACTAAAACGCTCTCTAGAAAGAACAACAGAGTATAATCAATGGCAATCTAGAGGGAACAAAATAGGCTACTTCTTGACTAAGCCAAATTTGGTTTATTACATACCAAACAAACGGAAAATGAGATTTAAAGGAGAAAAAACGGTACTAAATGTATCACTCACTCGACTCAAGCCAGAGCGTTGAACAATAACTGTATCATTGGGGCGTAAAGATGGATTACCGTCTTCGTTAATCCCTTGGGAGAAATCAACCTCTATATCTCTCTGTGAAACGGTGCCATTGAGATTCAGGCGCACTAAACTTACGGTCCCTGTTCTTGCCCTCTTATTAAAGCCACCAGCCGCTAATATTGCCTGATTGAGTGGCGCATTTGGTGGAATAAGAATGTTGCCAGGTGATTCCACCTCTCCAACAACATTAACAGAAATCTCGTCTGGCGAAAAACTTGCAGTAGCCAGCTCTGAGACTTCATCTGTGCTGAGACTATTAGCTGTAGGAACAATGATCCGATCACCGTCCTGTAGTTTTAAATCTTCACTCAGATCTCCTGCTTTCAAAAGCTCCCAAAGATTAGCCGAAACTATATGTGACTGATTGTCTTGATAGCGCCCATCACTTAATGTCGAATTACTCGATACGGATGTGCCCTTTAAAAGAGTACGTGGGAGACGTCGCTGCACCTGAATTTGGCGAATATCTGCTAGCTGGGTAATACCCCCCGCTAGTTCAATAGCCTGGGTAAGCGTTGGCATATCAGGAGCTGATCTAGTTACAGCATCCTCAGACGTAATTTGATAGGCACCGGGGCGATTTACCTCACCTGCAACTGCGATCTGAATAGGGCGTGCTTCTAACAGACTAAGTGTTACAACAGGACGCTGAACATAGGGCTCAAGATAATTTTCAATCTGGGACTTTGCCTGTTGCAGTGACAGACCTTCAACATTAATAGCACCGACTATGGGAATAATCAGGCCACCATCAGATAACACCCAAAACTCACCACTATAATCTGGAATATTAAACACATCTACCCGCAAATAGTCTCCAACACCGAGGATGTAAGAATCTTGAGCTACGGCATTAGCCGCAGTAAGCTCAGGCAAGCTTGATATTGTCAAAGAAGAGTCCCCTAAGGCCATAGACTGAGCCATAGCACGACCACTGAAAGATGCCCCTAGCACCCAGCACATCAGAGTCAACTTAGTCAGAAATACTCTTCTTCTAGAGGTATCGAAAAAGACAGTTGAAAAATGTTTTTCCATCGTTACTGCCACTAAAAAAATAAACTTTCTGAACCGCAAGGCGATTTCACAACCATGTGCTACTGACAGCAAACAAAACGCTTGCCTAAAGAGACAAATACCTTCATGGCATTTGTCAGGTCGATCAACACAATTGACAACCCTAAACGTCTTTAGTTACAAAAGCTAAGCAGGCGAGCAGATGGCCTAATGCATCAGAACATTTGCCTTAGGCATCAAGATTATGGAAATTGAAACCCACCCAAAAACAGCCTCTGAAAGGCACCGTAAGAGGCACTTCTTCAGATACTGAATCCTATTCAGCTATCACTTCGCTGGTTAATGTAGGCTTGATTCTCTTGGGTACTTAATTCTTTCGGGTACACACAGGAAACGAAACGCTAGCCTTCTTAAATTTAAATACAGGGTACAAAGAGGCAGAATACAAATATTCTCAAACCTTCAACTACTCATTTAAAGCGCTGTAAACCGTTCAATACAAGAAACACAGAACTCTTCTAACCAGAAGAAATATGAACGACAGCATCTAAAATAGTTAGTTAGGTAACGCATCCCCTCTCAGGATATTTAGAACTCAGAACACATACGAATGTTTTGAAACACTAAGCGTTAAGCATGAAACTGTGTATATATGGATATAACATAACTTAAATTTTTAAAATAGACCACACTATCTTTATATTGTTATTGCATAGTTTTTATAAAGTATCCCTGGCGCATAGATGCTATCAACTCAAAAGCACCCTAGTTAGGCCAAGTCTTACCGAGAGAATGGTAAGACACAGGCCACTGTCACCATAATCAATGACGACACACAACTACCAACAACGTTTAAACATCAACAACATCAAGGTGCAAAAACCTTTTTAAGAAAGAATTGAGCAATTTCCATAAGAGTCTGCAGCAGAGTGGCCCCTCACAACTGTATTCTCTTTTTTAGAGATCTTTTAACCCAGCTCAGCCATACTCTTGCTATGATAATGTTGCTTCGTGTTCTTTACAAAGAACACCCTCCATAATTCTGGGCGCATTTGTTTTTCCTTCGGCAATTAAATTAAGTAGCAATAAGTAGTTACTGACAAATCTGTGACAAGTACATCAAACGCAGAGCATGGAGATTTTTGCATACCAGAAATACACGACTCTTTATTTCACTCACAGAAGTAAAATTCATCAAGAAGATTTTATTAAGAAGCCACAGTATTTATAAAGTTCATAGGAATAATTCTATGGACACTTCATCGTGTTTTCTAGGCATGGCGTCTGTGCTGGGTTAAACCCTGGGTTCACTGATGGCCCTAACGTTTAACGTATAGATACCATGCGAAAAATCGTTGAAGTTATCTGGGGATTTATATCATTGCCGTTTCTTCAGCCCATACGTCTTGACCTATGGTATTCGTTAGCACCAAACCCACTCTACCGCGATGGCTCTGCGAAAATGTTTTACTAGGAGCGCTCCCTTGGCAGCATGGTCTATGTGAGTCATACAGCAACTTCAGTAAGGCTTATACCTTACACGACTCCTACTTACTAGGTATCTATCAAAGTGCAGACACCTATGGTGAAACTGTTATTTGTTTACTCTGGGATTCTCTTTGGTTGCCTGAAGCTGTCAGTCGTCAAGCCCATCAGAACGAGCCCATATTTCTAATGATTAAAGCAACAAAAACCCTTGGTATTGCTTTGTCTGAAGGAACCTTACCTAAATCTGAGAAACAATCGCGCCGCATTCTTAAAGCTGAACATGTTGCTGTCGAGGATCAAACCGTTTTAGTTATTGACGACACGCAGAAAAACACATTGACAGTCGTGTTTTCGGGCCAGTTGCATTTTCTAGCCGTCGATAACAAGCGGCGTATTTTAAATCTAGCGGCATAATCTTCATCCACAGTCTGAAATCAAAGGCATAGCCAGTTACACTAGGGTCAGGTTAACAAATGTACACATGACCCCATTGACGAACACCTGTGCATCCCATCATCGGTCTAAGGTAATCGTGATTGGAGCTGGCATTGGAGGTCTCACATCAGCTGCTCTTTTAGCAAAACGTGGTTATCAGGTAAAGGTATTTGAGCAGTCTATGGTTCCTGGGGGCTGTGCATCTACCTTTCGACGACGGGGATTCACATTTGATGTGGGAGCTACTCAAGTTGCTGGCTTAGAACCCGGCGGAATTCATCATCAAATTTTTTCAGAGTTAGACCTGGAACTGCCTACTGCAGAGCATTGTGATCCAGCCTGTGCAGTTTTTTTGCCGGGAGAAGTAACACCAGTTAATGTTTGGCGCGATCCAAACCGTTGGCAGACCGAGCGACAGCGGCAGTTTCCAGGGAGTGAGCCTTTTTGGCAAAAGCTGAATGACTTATTTAGCCATAGTTGGCAGTTTCAGACTAGACAGCCAGTATTGCCACCGCGCAACGTATGGGATAGCTGGCAGTTAACGAGGGCGTTGAGGCCAGATACGCTACTAACGGTTCCCTACACGTTCTCCACCGTAGGGCAGTTACTGAAGGGATATGGTCTTTACAAGAATCAACGGCTAAAAACGTTTTTAGATCTTCAGCTAAAGCTCTATTCCCAGGTAGGGGCTGACGAAACAGCTCTGTTGTATGCGGCCACTGCTCTAGGGGTCTCTCAAGCGCCCCAGGGACTGTTTCATTTGCAGGGCAGTATGCAGGTTTTGAGCAATGCCCTGGTCAAGGCAATTAAACGGTTTGACGGTCAAGTCTTTCTAGGGCATTGCGTTGAACAAATTCAGTTGGAGAATAATTGTCCAAGGTTTGTGCGCATTCGGCAGCAAAAAACTGATGAAACATGGCTAGAGACAGCCGATCATGTGGTGGCCAACGTTACTGTGCAAAATCTGACGCAGTTATTGGGTCAGCAAACCCCGCAGGGATATCAACGACGAGTGGATAAATTAATGCCATCGTCAGGAGCCTTTGTGGTCTATCTCGGTGTTGAGCAGGCGGCAATTCCTGAGTACTGTCCGCCTCACTTGCAGTTTCTTTATGACTATGATGGCCCCATTGGTGAAAATAACTCTTTGTTTGTATCAGTAAGCCGCCCAGAAGATGGGCGTGCGCCCAACGGCAAGGCCACTATAGTGGCCTCCTCGTTTACGGATGTACAGGCATGGCAGCAGTGTAATAACTATGAAGCGTTAAAGGCTGAGTATGAGCGAGAAGCGATCGCAAAGCTCAACCAATTTTTCAATCTAGATCCACGGCACATTATCCATGCCGAATCTGCCACCCCTCGCACATTTCAACACTACACTGCTCGCCACCAGGGCATGGTTGGTGGCATCGGTCAGAGACTATCTACCTTTGGCCCCTTTGGCTTTGCCACGCGCACGCCTATTCCTAAGCTGTGGCTAGTCGGTGACTGCGTCCATCCGGGTGAAGGAACTGCCGGTGTGAGCTATGCAGCCCTGACAGCAGTAAGACAAATTGAGGCCATGGAAAACAGATAAACCATTATGAACACCCCCTTGGAGTTGTCTTCTCAGGTGTCTACTTCACCGTAGGCCTGTGGTTGGTTGCCCCATAAGAGGGTCGACACAAGCCACAAGCCTACGGTGAATGAGGAAGATTTACCCCATGACCCCTACAAGTGCAGGTTGTTTCACCGGTTTAACGACGACCTGAGCATCATCGTCTAAATCAAAGACGGCCGTATCGCCATCATTAACGGTGCCACTTAGCAATGCTTCCGCCAACGGATCCTCAATGAAACGAGAGATAGCTCGTCGCATGGGACGTGCTCCATAGGCCTGGTCATAGCCTTCGTTGACTAGATGTTGCTTAAAGGCATCCGTGAGTTGCAGGGTAATATTGCGTTCAGAGAGACGTCCCGTTACCTGGTTGAGCAGAATATCCGCAATCTGAGCAACTTCGGACTTAATCAGCTGACGGAAGACAATAATCTCATCAATGCGATTCAACAACTCAGGCCGGAAGAACTGCTTCATTTCTTCATTCACCAGGTTACGGATGTTGTTGTAACGAGAGGTCATCTCGTCATCAACACTCAGCTCAAAGCCCAGACCGCCGCCACCTTTCTCAATCACCTTAGACCCAATATTAGACGTCATGATAATCAAGGTGTTCTTAAAGCTCACCTTGCGCCCCTTAGCGTCACTGAGATGACCATCATCCAGCAGCTGTAAAAGAATATTGAAGACATCCGGATGCGCCTTCTCAATTTCATCCAGCAGAATCACAGTGTAGGGTTTGCGACGCACAGCCTCAGTCAATTGCCCCCCTTCGTCATAACCGACATATCCCGGAGGAGACCCAATTAGCTTAGACACCGACTGGGGTTCCATAAATTCCGACATATCGATGCGAATCATGGCATCTTCGGCCCCAAAGACAGCCTCGGCCAATGCCTTAGCCAGCTCTGTTTTACCCACCCCTGTGGGACCTGAGAAAATTAGACTGGCAATGGGTCGGTTAGGATTACGCATACCCACACGGGAACGACGCACGGCTTTAGACACCGCTTCAACCGCTTCATTTTGACCAATTACCCGCTTATGCAGCGTATCTTCTAGATGCAGAATCATGACAGATTCCGATTCTGTCAGGCGACTCACCGGCACACCGGTCCAAGAGGCCACAATATCAGCAATATCTTCATCGGTCACCTCTGGATGAGGCGTACCATTGGGTACTAGCTCTGCCAAAAGCTGTTGCTCTTTAACCCGTAGAGACCCGACATCACTAAAGGACTGGCTCTCTAAAAGCTCCATAATCTCAGTTTGCACCTTACGGAGCTCAGTGCGCTTATCCCCAGCCGGAATTTTTTGAGAATAGCGCAATCGCACTCGTGACCCGGCTTCATCAATCAGATCAATCGCCTTATCGGGCAAGAAACGATCGTTAATATAGCGATCTGAAAGGGTAGCGGCTGCCTCAAGGGCGGCATCTGTAATGGTCAAATGATGGAACTGCTCGTATCGGCCTCGAATACCGCCCAAAATTTCTAGAGTATCTTCCACGGATGGCGGAGCCACAGTAACCCGCTGGAAGCGACGTTCCAAGGCAGCATCCTTCTCAATGTACTTACGGTACTCTTCCAGGGTGGTGGCCCCAATGCACTGCAGTTCACCACGAGCTAACGCAGGCTTAAGTAGGTTAGCCGCGTCCATACTTCCTTCCAGGGAACCTGCCCCCACCAAGGTATGAATCTCATCAATCACCAAAATAATATTCTGGGCTTCGCGCACCTCAGCCATCACCTGATTGAGACGCTCTTCAAAATCACCTCGGAAGCGGGTACCAGAAACGAGCATGGCCAGGTCCAGGCTAATCACTCGACGGTCAAACAGCGCCTCGGGCACATCTTGATTAACGATGCGCTGAGCCAGACCTTCTGCGATCGCAGTTTTACCCACACCTGGCTCACCCACCAGCACAGGATTATTTTTAGTCCGGCGACCCAAAATTTGAACCACGCGCTCAATTTCCTGGGAACGACCAATCACCGGGTTAAGCTTGCCAGACGACGCTAGCTCTGTCAGGTCAGTACTGAATTCAGCCAGCACACCATTATTGCGCTTGGCAGGCTGCCCTGCTCGTTCACCATCGCGGGAACGGCCCCCTGCTGGCACAGCAGATACCTCACCAATGGTGCGAATGAGCTGAGTCCGCACCTGACTCGGGTCTACCCCCAGGTTATTCAGAACCCGATAAGCGACACTTTCCACATTTTGAGTCAGACTCAGCAGCAAATGCTCAGGCTCAATGTAGGGATGGTCCAGCTTGCGCGCCTCTTGAAACGCCTGCTCAAATACCTGCTTTACCTTGGGTGTAAATGGAATTTCCGTAGGACCGTTGCCCGAACCACGACCGATAATAGACTCCACTTCAGCACGGGAATTGGCCAGGTTGACTCCAAAATCACTGAGTACACGAGCGGCAATGCTAGAGCCTTCTTTGACAATCCCCAGTAGGAGCTGCTCGCTACCGACGAAATTGTGGCCCAGGCGTCTTGCCTCTTCCTGGGCCTGCATGATCACCGCAATAGCCGCATTGGTGAAATGTTCAAACATGTTTTATGGACCTCTGCCAGGATATGGAGTCGAAACCTATAAAAAGAATTAAGTAATCTAGCTGTTAACTAAGGTTACTTCAGACATTAAGTTTTTTAACTATGTAATAAAAATATACCCATCTTCGAGGCATCTCGACAGTCAGGAGAGCCGAATTTGAGTAAGTGGGGTAATCCGTATAGACCTGTGGACAACGAATATGGTTTCAGTTTGCCCGAAGGATAAAGGAATTTATAGGAATATGAATAAACGGAAACTGAATCTCTATATCTACGCAGAATGGGTAAAAAATTGATAAAGAAATCGCCCACGTCCTGATGTCTACCCATGGTTAGCAGGAGTGCGCTCCAAGCAACGATCTAGTCGGAGCTGATTATTTTTTATCTGCGTAAAAAGACGCTCTAAAATTTGCCCCGCAGGTCACACTCCAGTTAATTATTCTGACGAACTCCGTCAGACTTAAGTCCAACGGAGTGAATACTAAGTACTAATATACTAATATCAATAGTTAGGACTTTAGATAACCTCAGCTTGAGCCGTTTGACAGGTTTCTAAAATAGTTTCGTCAAGCTCAGATAGGTCATCAATAGGAGCAAATCCATTAATGCTTAATTCGGTAGCCGCTTCACCAGCAGCCAACACTGGCTGGGCTTGAACTGCTAAAGAATAAGGGTGACTCGTTTGCTCATAGCTATCGATAACGGTCAAGTCTAGGCGTGTAGACGAAATATCACCATGGAAACAATCAAATGAAGAGCTGGGCATATAAAATGCTCCGACAGTGCGACGACCTGCCACTTCAAACACCATGTAAACGGAGCCAGCTTGAGCGGCTACCGGCTGTTGGCCATATAGGTAGATGCCATCGGCTAGCAGGCCAGCAGGTTCAGCAAGGACAGTAGCAGCACCGATACTACTCAGGAATGTAGCACCGACCAAGGCAAGAGTAGACTTAATCAACTGGGGCAAGTTTGGGCGAACTGACAGATAAGCCATGGGATACGTGGTTACACCTCTTATATGATCAGTATTCATGAAAGTTCAGTTTCACTAAGTGACACCTCTGGTCCTAGCTGATGACGTTCAACACAAGGTCGTGTGACCACTGTCACAATCCACTGTATTGCTTGTATAGCAAGACTTATACAGACCTGAAGAGGTAACCCTAAATAGGGTTAATCATAAAATCAGGGTTTGTTTTAACCCCATACTGATCACATCCCTGTCATGACGTCACCCAGTGCCCTTGAGCAACAGCTAATGGATCTAGATGGTCGTAGCTACTCTGCCTACAAACGCCTTAAGGGCAGCTATACCTTTCCTAGCTTTGAGCTCACCCTGGCCCATATTCAAGGGGACCCTTTTGCTGCCCCCAGTCGTGTCAGTATCTGGGTCACCCATAAACACAGTCAGTGGCCCCAGGACTATTGGCATAACAAAATACGGTGTAGGGTTCTAGGTGATTTTCTACATCGACATATTAATAGTGTCATTCCACAAATTGAGCAGCGTCGGGGGTCGGGTAAAAGTGGCCGACTAATCATGGCACCCACCAGTCAGGTTGTTTTAGCCCGCACCGCAGTCCAGGTTACAGCTGAGGGCATAGAACTACGGTTGGGAATAGGGCTACCGGCCTTTGGGCGCAGAATTGCTGGACACGCAGCTAGGGATTTGCTAATTCAAGACTTACCTCAACTGATCACCTCGGCCTTGCATTTTCAGCCAGGGTGGCGCAACTCTTTAGAACAACACATTGCCACGGTCGAAGATGCCAATGCCTTAAGACAACAGCTATTGCCACAGAACCTGGTCGCATTTATTGCAAACGGTGCAATTTTGCCCAGACTTAGCGGTGTGGATGCACACCCATTACCGACTGCAATCCCATTCAAATCGCCCAGTTCCTTAGAAGTCACGTTGCCAACGCCCCATGCTGGTGCGATCACGGGGCTTGGTATTCCCCAGGGGGTAACCCTAATCGTCGGTGGGGGCTACCATGGCAAATCGACATTGCTCAAGGCCATTGCCCAGGGGGCCTACAACCACATTCCTAAGGATGGACGTGAACAGGTGGTCGCCAACGAAGCTACGGTAAAAATTCGGGCAGAGGATGGCCGCAGTGTAACTGGCGTGGATATTTCGCCGTTTATTGATCAATTGCCCCAGGGAATATCGACAAAATCGTTTAGCACAACCAATGCCAGTGGCAGTACATCCCAGGCGACAAATATTTTAGAGGCAATAGAGGCCGGGGCTGAGGTATTGCTAATTGACGAAGATACGGCAGCGACAAATTTAATGATTCGAGATCGCAATATGCAATCCCTAATCGCTAAAGAAAAAGAACCCATCACCCCATTTATCGACAAAGTGAGACAGCTTTATACTGACCACGGTATTTCCACGGTTTTGGTCATGGGTGGCAGCGGCGACTACTTTGAAGTCGCTGACCATGTGATTGCGTTAGATAATTATACGGTCCATGATGTGACGGCCAAGGCTAAGGCAATTGCCGCTGAATGTCCTAGCGATCGCACCGCTGAAGGTGGCCAAACCTTTGGCACCATTACCCAACGACACATCCGGCTGCCTCAATTTGACACTGGCCGTAAACCTGCCAAAGTCAAAACCCAACGTCTCACCACCCTGATTATTGGTCAAGAAGAGATTGACTTGCGTGGCATTGAACAACTAACAGAAGCCAATCAAACCAGAGCCATTGCCCATGCGATTCTCACCTGGCAACAACAAAATCGTTCCCATTCTCTACAAGCTCTCTTAGACGACATCATGGGCTGGGTAAACCGAAGAGACTTTGATGCCCTTACCCCTTACCCCATGAGCGACCTCAGTGAATTTCGTCGTCATGAACTCGCCGCTGTCATTAACCGACTGAGACGTTTAAGTATAGTTGCTGACAGATAGATTTTACCAACCTAGTAAAAACACTCACATCAGTCTTGAAAGGGCATAGTTTATTGAACCTTAGGTGAATTGTTGTGATTACTGGTAGCCGGTTATGGCAGCTGGGCAAGTTTAACTTGAGATAGACGTGTCTTTTTATACCTCAGCCCTATGCAACACTCCCAAGAACCCACCCTCGAAAAATCGGGTATTAGATGGTCCTGGTTTACCCTAAGCTGCGCTTGCCTATTTGCAGGCTGTTTATACCTGGCCGTCGTAGATCTAACAGGCCCTGTGCAGCTGACGCAAAATTCGATCGAGCAACAACCCTAGTGCAGCATCAACGCTAAAATTAGGGTTGAGACAGTGAGTGGGCTTCGACAAGCTCAGCCTACAGAGAATAGTGACTAGTGATTGGTGTGTCAGGTTTAACCGCGTTTTAGCAGATCACTCATCTATCCTAAAATTTAGTCTTGACAGACCCCTAGGGGAAAATTCAGTTCAAATCATTCTTGTTTCAAGGGTTCACCATTCTTTAATGATGATGGACCCTTCATTTTTTCGAGGACTCAGGCTTCGTGGGCAATCATGTCTCGCGCAAAATTGAAGGTTAAACGATTGGCAATGGTGGCTAGAAGCCATCGCAGTTTAAGTGCCATAAAGAAGAGGGCAGACAAACACTTCACCAATACGTTGCTTCTTTTGACACCAATTGTTTTTAAGAGTAAGCGAACCAGATAGACAACATGCTTCCAGCGATAGTGACGATATAAATAGCCAAGATATCGATTAGATTCACCCCGTAGGACAAGCTTCTTTGCTAAGGAGCGACCGGCAACAATAGCAGAGGCTCCCATGATTTGAGCATCTTCGAGTTCAAATAGCCGAGAGCTGACGGCTTTGATTTTTTGCCAAAGAGAAAGTTGTTGATGCTGAGTTTCCTCAGCCGCTAGCATGGTTTCAAACATGCCAAAATGTCGAGCTTCATCTTTACTCAGGGTGATGAATACGGCTCGATGGGTTTTATCGGTTGTGGCATCTGCAAGCACACGATAAAACGTACTGGCAGAGGCTTCGACAAAACATCGTGCCACCAACTCAGCTGCGACAGAACCGCGCACGGATTGTCCGTCCACATCGTGGTACGGTACGTTTTCTGTATACTCTGCCATGAAACTCTCAAAATCATAGTCTGACGGTAGGGCTTCACATAGACGACGGAGGACGACACCATGTTGGTGCTCTTCAGAATTCCACTGATCAATGGCTGACATCCAGGTGCGATCGCGTCCTTTGAAAACAGCCCGTAGATAGTCTGAATACTGATCGGCGCGAGATTCTAAAAGACTGGTTGTTTTAACAATATGGGCAATATCCGGCTCTATGGAATACTCTTTTGTCCGAGATAGATTAAAGTCTGTAGGACGCCATGGATTTGGGCAGGTCGGTAAAAAGGCCATGATTTCAGGAGTATCGTTGACTGTCTCCCTAGCTACCCGCTGAAAAATTGGGATTCCTTAGATTGTCGAAATCCTCACCCTAGTTTGTAGTTTGCATAATTCTCTATATCTACCCTTACTGATATCTCTGCCTGGCAGGCTATGATCCAGGTCTACAATGCATTGTTCATTCTATCGAACAACATTTATTTATAAGTTAAAGGGTGCGTATCCAGAAATGGTGCGCACCCTTTAATTGTTTTTTATTCGATTAGCCAGGAGCTATGGCCTTAGACTGTGACAGTCTCCTTTGCCCACTCAGTATGGAATACGCCTTCTTTGTCCACCCGCTTGTAGGTGTGGGCACCGAAGTAATCGCGCTGAGCCTGGGTAAGGTTCTGGGGTAGTTGAGCCCGACGATAGCTGTCGAAGTAGTCTAAGGATGCGCTGAATGCTGGCACCGGAATGCCATATTGAGCGGCCATGGCAATGACATCGCGCCAGGCGGCCTGGCGGTCGAGAATAGTCTGCTTAAATTCTGGTGCCAACAACAAGTTGGGCAGAGCAGGATTCTCAGAAAACGCATGCTTAATCTTGTTCAAGAAGCGAGCGCGAATAATGCAGCCCCCTTTCCAAATGCGGGCACACTCACCCAGATCTAGATCGTAGCCATAGGTGTCCGATGCTTTACGCAACAGGGCCATCCCCTGGGCATAGGAACAAATCTTAGAACAGTACAGAGCATCCCGAATTTTGTTGATCCAGAGCGTGGTGTTCTCAGTAATCGTGCCATCAGGGCCGCTAATCTGCGTAGACGCCGCCACCCGTTCATCCTTGAGCGAGGACATAATTCGCGCATTGACTGCTGCCGTAATGGTGGGAATACTCACCCCCATTTCCAGCGCATTCATCACCGTCCAACGACCAGTGCCTTTTTGTCCGGCTGCATCTAAGATTTTTTCGACCAGTGCCGTATCCCCTTCGGTCTTAGTAAAAATATCAGCCGTAATTTCAATTAAGAAGGAATCTAACTCCTCAGTCGTATTCCATTGGGAAAATATCTCATGGAGCTGCTGATGCCCCAAACCCAAGACATTTTTCATCAGGTCGTAGGCTTCAGCAATGAGCTGCATATCGCCATACTCAATCCCGTTATGCACCATCTTGACGTAGTGCCCAGCGCCACCAGAACCGATGTAGGTCACACAGGGACCATCATCCACCTGGGCCGCAATCTTACGCACAATGGGCTCAATGGACTCATAGGCCGCCCGGCTACCACCGGGCATCAGGCTTGGACCATTTAGAGCACCTTCTTCGCCACCGCTAACGCCCATACCGATAAAGCGGAAGCCAGCACCTTCTAGGGCTTTTACACGACGCTCAGTGTCTTCGTATAAAGAGTTACCACCGTCGATGATCATATCGTCGGGATCAAGCAGCGGTATGAGTTGGTCAATCACCGCATCCACTGGCTTGCCTGCTTTAACCATGAGCAAAATCCGGCGAGGACGCTCTAGGGAAGCGACAAACTCTTCCAGGGAGTATGCCGCTACAACATTTTTACCAACCGCTCGATTGGCCATAAAGGCATCGGTCTTTTCCCGTGAACGATTGTAAACAGAGATCGGAAATCCGTTGCGTTCGACGTTGAGGGCTAAATTTTCCCCCATCACCGCCAGTCCAATTACTCCAAAACTTTGTGCCATAACCTGTTTCCTAGTGTTTAAAGGGGTGGTCATGTCCAGAACCTGAATTTCTCGTAGGGAAAACTCAACGCTTGGACATACTATTAGCGCTGTCTTGGCTACCAGCGTAGACACTAATTTCTAAAACATGGACGGACTCATAGGTTTTCTTCAAACTCCGTGAAATAACAATGGGTTGCAGGTCTCATTTGCTACCCAAAAACCTATTATTTAGCGGATTTATAGTCATTTTTGCGTTTTATAGTACAATTGAACCATAAAATAAATCAGATACAGCCTCAAATAAGTTGCAATGATATCTTTGTCACGAAGACGACTCATGGGAATTCAGGGTTGAGGCATGATGTATCAGAACTTAACCATTACTACCGAGGTTTTACTTACAAAGCCTTCACAGTTAGTATCAAGTTGAGTCACTATTCGTTGTCGAAAGTTTTTTAGCTCCGAATTTGCGTTATGCCTACTTCTAAGATGAAGCTCCTTAGCATTGACCTGGGTCGTACAGCCACAAAAACCTGTATCAAACGTAATCAGAATGATGTGGTACTGGTTCCTTCAAATGTTGCCCATCTAACGGTAGAACAGGCTCGACGGGGTGGGTTTGAATCACAGCCGAGCGATCCCCTTTTAGATATGTGGCTGGAATACCAGGGTAAAGGGTATGCGGTTGGCCATCTGGCCGCCGATTTCGGCGCTGATCTGGGGGTAGGCCAATCCAAGGTCGATGATGCTTTGGTTAAAACCCTGGCCTGTGTGGGCTACTTTGGCCTCAAGGGTAACTTAGGCGTTGTCCTAGGTCTGCCTTATCATTCTCAAGAGCAGTTTGATAGCGAAAAGTCTGAAATTATTAGCCTGTTGACGTCGCCCCATGTCATGGTCTATCGGGGACAGTCGATGGAACTCAATATAGATAAGGTTTGGGTCATGCCTGAAGGGTACGGTAGCCTGATCTGGAGTGAGGCTCAGAATAAGCGGACCTCTAGTCCTGACTTTCCTAATTTATCGGTGGCCATTGTAGATATTGGTCATCAAACCACAGACTTTCTAGCGATTGATCGCTTTCGGTTTGCCCGTGGGGCTTCGCAAAGCGAATCGTTTGGTATGGCTCAATTTTATGAGCGGGTAGCCGCACAAATTGACGGTGCAGATAGTCAATCGCTATCACTTATTGCCGCAGTTCATAATTCGGAAGGGGAGCGCTTCTATCGTCCTAAGGGCGCATCACGGCCTACGGATCTAGATGAAATTCTGCCCAGTCTGCGTAAGAGCTTTGCGCGTGAGCTGTCCCAACGTTTTCTAAGCTGGCTACCGGAGCGCGCTACGGATGTGATTGTGACCGGCGGTGGCGGCGAATTTTTCTGGAGCGAGTTGCGTCCTTTATTAAAGGAGGCCAGGCTTAAGGGGCATTTGGCAAAACCCTCACGTCAGGCAAATGCTTTGGGTCAATACATTTACGGTGAAGCTCAGCTAGCTAACTTGAAGGCAGCAGCAGACAAATAGATTGACGGGTTACCCTCGGCTATGCGTTATTAGGGGCAGTGCTATTCTTGCCCCTGACTAACCCATGGCCGCTAAATCTATCCGTAAGAGTGTTTCTTTCGACGATAGTGACGGAGATCGGATTTTATTGGATGCGATCGCATCCCACCAGTCTGAGCATCAACAGAGCTTTAGCGACCTGTGCAAACAGGCACTACATCAGTATTTACTGAGCCGAGAGCCGACGCAGTCCGTCATGCTATTTATGGAACTGCAGCATCAGATGGCTCAGTTGGGCGCTCGGGTAGCCACCCTTGAGGACAATACCACTATCGCATCAGCCTTTAGTCCAGCGATTCAAGCGGATAGTCCAACTGAGCAGACTGAACAGGTTACAGCAGACAAAGACGACATCGTTACTACCAACGAAGATGTCAAATCAGCTGATAGTGATCCTGTACTCAGCCGTTTGGCCCCTTTACTGGAAGATTTTTAATTTAAATTAGATTTTTTTAGGCAATCCAACACAATCTTCAAGAAAAGTGTGAATTCACATCGTACACTTCATAAAATCTTGCCCATCTTTGTAGATAACATCGGTAGCATAAATTGAAGGGTGTATTAAGACTTTACATATTTGGGGGTTTTCAATGAGCTCATGATTCTACATCTAACGGCCTACCGTCCGGTATAGTCCGACGACATGGCGTTGAGTTCATTGAATGGTAGTCCTTAATGTTTAGCTGGTTCACTAACCGTCTGTAATGGAAAAACTGAATTTAGCGTCACCTGGTCGCTGGTTGTCTCTGGCTTGCGCGTCCTTAGGGATGTTGTTATTTATGCCTAGATCTGCAAGTGCCCAGTCTACTCTGACCTGGGCCAGGGTAGAGCTTACGCGCAATCAGGTACAGTTATTTACCAATGGCCAAGGCCGTAGAGCCAGAGTTTCAGATGTTCTAGGGGTGGGTGATGCCCTCAGTACGGCTCGCAGGGCAAGGGCAGAACTTCGTTTTAACGATGGGTCATTAGCCCGCATTGGTGAAAGTGCCGTTTTTCAATTTACCCCCGATACCCGTAACTTTCGCCTATCCAATGGCACGGTACTATTGTTGGTTCCCCCTGGTCAGGGTCGCACAACCATTCAAACTCCCAATGCCGTTACAGGTATCCATGGGTCGGCCTTATTTGTTCGCTTCATCCCAGAAACCGACACCACAATTATCGGAGCCCTAACCAATAATGCTGACGGCCCGATGATGGCCTTTAACCAAGATGGAACTCAACAACAACCTCTATACGCCGGCGAAATGGCCGTGCTACGAGGGAATAGGATTCTAGAAAGATTTGATTTTGAACTAGAGACATTTTACGAAACGAGTGACTTAGTCGTTGGTCTGCAGCTAGAAGATCTTGATACCGAAACAGGTGATCAGGCTATTGATGCTGTTAGACAAGAGATTCAGGATGCCCTGGAGCAGCAGGAACGCTTTGACAACAACAGTGAGATCATTGACAATCCCTCATTTATTTCAGCCAACCCACTCTCCGCTAATCGAGGTGAGCCCTTAGATTCCACAACAGCTGTCCCTGAATTTGCCGCATCACCTGCTGCTACTTTTTTGCAGCAAAATGGCATTGATGAAGGGTTTACAAGTGCAGTCAGCGGCACGATTCATCGACCCACTGGGGACCAGGTTCCCACCGCCACGGGTCAGCCTAATCCTCAACCCTCGGTAGCAAAGCCGCCCACACCTGCACCACAGCCAACGGTAGTAAAACCACCGACACCGACACCGGCACCGGCACCGGCACCGGCACTGATAACGGCACGGTCGAACGGATTTTTCGATTTGGC